>JAJZRM010000116.1 GCA_021802685.1 Deltaproteobacteria bacterium
ATGCGCCGCTTCACCTCGGTCCCGAACCCCTCGGCGCGGGTCTTCGACATCATCTCGATGAGGCCGGAAACCCCTTCCGCGCGGTGGCCGTACCGGACCCCGTCGTACCGCGCGAGGTTCGAAGACGCCTCCGCGGGGGCGATCAGGTAATACGCCGAGAGGGCGTACCCCGTGTGCGGCAGCGACACCTCCACCGCCGAGGCGCCCTGGTCCGTCAACGCCTTCAATGCCCGCTCCACCGCCGCCCGGACCGCGGGGTCCAGCCCGCCGCCTTCGAAATATTCCCTGGGCAGGCCGACGCGCAAACCCTTGACCGGTTTTTCCGCTGCGGCGAGGTAGTCCGGCACCGGCACGTTCACGCAGGTGGAGTCCCGCGGGTCGTGGCCGGCGATGATCCGAAGCAACGCCGCGGAATCGGCGACGGTGCGCGCGACCGGCCCGGCCTGGTCGAGGGAGGAGGCGAAGGCGATCATCCCGTACCGGGAGACGCGCCCGTACGTCGGCTTGACCCCCACGACGCCGCACAGGGAAGCGGGCTGGCGGATCGATCCGCCCGTGTCGGTCCCGACTCCCGCGAAGCACATCGCCGCCGCGACCGCCGCCGCCGTGCCGCCGGAGGAACCGCCCGGGATCCGCGCCGGGTCCCACGGGTTCCGCGTGGGGCCGTAATGGGACGTTTCCGTGGAGGACCCCATGGCGAATTCGTCCATGTTGTGCTTTCCCAGGAGCACGGCGCCGGAGGCGAGGACCTTTTCGGTCACCGCCGCGTCGTACGGAGGGTCGAAGTCGCGGAGGATCCGGCTGCCGCAGGTGGTCCGAACACCGCGGGTGCAGAAGATGTCCTTGAGCCCGACGGGGACGCCGTGCAACGGCCCGCTCAGGGCGCCTTTGGCCTGTTCCTCGTCGCGCGCCGCCGCCCGCGCCATCGCCCCTTCCCGCAGGACGGTGACATAGGCGTTGATCTTCGGGTCGAGCGCCGATATCCGGTCGAGGAGCGCCGCGGTGAGCTCGCGGGAGGAGATCTCCTTGTCGCGGACCTTCCGGGCCGCTTCGAGAAGGGTCCACTCGTGGACGGGGGCGTTCGGCATGGAGACCCTAATCTTCGATGATCCGCGGCACGCGGAAGAAGTCGTCGGCCCGGTCGGGGGCGTTTTTCAGGAGCGCCTCCTTGTCCCCGAAGGGACGCACCGCATCGTCGCGGAAGGGGGTTCCCATCTCGACGGCATGGGACGTGGGGACGACGTCGCTGGTGTCCAAGAGGTCGAGCTGCTTCATGTAGTCGAGCAGGTTCCCGAGCTGTTCCCGGAATTGATCCGCCTCCGCGCCGGTCATCGCCAGGCGGGCCAGGCGGGCGACGTGCAACGTTTCCTCCCGCGTGATCGCCATGGGACCCCTCTCGATCGTGAACTGTAAAAAATCAATTTACCACAGGCGCGCGGGGGGAGGCAAAACGCCGGGGATGGCCGCGGCCGATCGACCGTGTCCGCGGCGGAACGGCGGTTCATTGCGCGAGCGGGGGCGTATGATGGGGCAATGACGCAGCGGAAATTTTTCGCCACCACGTTCAAAGGCTTGGAGGAAGCGCTCGCCGGGGAAGTGGCCGCGCTGGGGGGAGAAGGCGTCTCCATCGGCACCGGAAGCGTTTCGTTCTCCGGAAACATGGCCCTCTGTTACCGCGCCAACCTGTGGCTGCGTTCGGCGAACCGGGTCGTGATGCTATTGTCGGAATTCCCCGCACCGACCCCCGCCGCCCTCTACGAAGGGGCCCGGGAAGTGCCGTGGCACGAGCTCTTCCCGCCCGAACGCACCATCGCCGTGGACGCCACCGTGCGCGATTCAGGGCTAACCCATTCCCATTTCGCCGCGCAGAAGACCAAGGACGCGGTCGCGGACGGTTTTCGGGACGCCTTGGGGCGCCGCCCGGACGTGAACACCTCCTCGCCGGACGTGCGGATCGTCGTCCGCATCGTGCAGGACGCCTGTTCCATTTCCCTCGACACCTCGGGGGAAAGCCTGAACCGCCGCGGCTACCGTTCCCACCCGACCGAGGCGTCCCTGAAAGAGACGCTGGCGGCGGGACTGCTGCTTCTCGCGGGCTGGCGGGAAGACGAACCGCTGATCGATCCGGCCTGCGGCGCGGGAACGATCCCGATCGAGGCGGCGCTGATCGCGGGGAACATCGCCCCGGGATCGCTGGGGCGCTCCTTCGGGTTCCAGCGCCTGCACGGGTATGACCGGAAGCGTTGGGAAGCATTGGTGACCGAAGCCCGCGGGTCGGAACGGCGCGGGAAGGCGACGCGCATCGAGGGAAGCGACATCTCGCCGGAGGCGGTGGCCGGGGCGATCCGGAACGCGGCTAACGCAAAAATCAGGGAACGGATACAATTTTCCGCCCGGTCGATTCGGAATTTCTCGCCCGGCGAAGGGCCCGGAACGATTCTCTGCAACCCGCCCTACGGCGCCCGCCTGCCCGGCGGCCCGCAGGTGGAGTCGTTCTACCGGGAATTGGGCGAGGCGCTGAAAAAAAGGTGCCGCGGCTGGACGGCGTACCTGCTTTCGGGGAATCCCTCCGCCACCCGGTTCCTGGGGCTGAAGGCGTCCCGGAAGTTCCCCGTGATGAACGGCCCCATCGACTGCCGCCTGCTGAGATACGACCTGTACTGATGAATTAATTCCTGAAGTTCACGCCCCGAAGCGGGAAAGCACCCCTTCCAGCCGCCTTCGGCCGGTGGCCGTCTCTTCGAACGGGTCTTCCTTCAGGCGGTGCGGCAGGGCCAGCCGGAACGCGTCGGACAGGCACTCCTCGTCGGGCGACGGGATCCCCTTGATCGCCGCAAGGGCCTTCGCCGCCTTCAGCACGGTGATGTCGCCGCGGTGCCCCGCCACGCCCAGTTCCACCACGACGGCCACCACCGATTCGAGGATCGACCCCGGGACGTCGACCCGGGGGAGCGTCTCGCGCGCGGCCACCAGCCGGGCGCGCAGTTCCCGGTCCTCCCGGTCCCACATCCCGTGGAACGCGTCGTCGTCCTTCTCGAAGAGCAGGACGCGTTCCACGATCGCCTTCCGCGATTCCACGTTCCGCTCCCCGGAGATCTCCACGCACAGCCCGAACCGGTCCAGCAACTGGGGGCGCAACTCCCCCTCCTCCGGGTTCATCGTCCCCACCAGCAGGAACCGCGACGGGTGACGGTAACTCACGCCCTCGCGCATCACCACGTTCACGCCCGACACCGCCACGTCCAGAAGAACGTCCACCACGTGGTCGTCCAAAAGGTTCACTTCATCGATGTACAGGACGTTCCCGTTCGCCTTCCCCAACACCCCCATCTCGAACTTCCGGCTCCCCTCCCGCAGCGCCGCCTCCAGGTCCAGGCTTCCCACCACGCGGTCCTCCGACGCGTTCAGCGGAAGGTCCACCACCTCCACCGGACGCTCTTCATGCGCCAGCCGCTCGCCCGACGCTTCCCGCGCGCGGCACTCGTCGCACAACGGCGTCCCCTTCACGCACCCGAACCGGCAGCCGCTCACCACCTCCTTCGGCGGGAGCACCGCCGCGAACGAACGCACCGCCGTCGTCTTCCCCGTCCCTTTCTCCCCCCGGAGAAGAACCCCCCCGATCGACGGGTCCACCGCGTTCACCAGCAGCCCCTTCTTCAACAGGTCCTGCCCCACCAACGCGCTGAAGGGAAAATAACCGCCCACGGCACGAACCCTCCCACCCCCATTAGATGTGCGGCGGACCGTTCCCGGACCGGACCGTTTCCAATTCCAACCCGGAGAACGCCGGTGAATATTATAAAGCGATAAAACGTTGGTTTACGAATGAGGGGGATCGGGCTGCTTATGCCAGGAAGAATTCCTCGTCGGGAGGAAGGGATTCCATCAGGCGGGTCACGTGTTCCTGGATCTCTTCCGGATGGGGACCGTTCAATCCCCGGGTTTTCAAGACGGAATCAAAATACTCCTTGCATTCCCGGCAGTTGGCGCAATGGCTTTCAACCAGGAGGGCAGCCATCGAGGACAGCTTCGCTTCGATCGCGGCTCTGCAGAACGCGAGGACCTTCTCCCTGCGCTCCCGTTCGACCTGGAGGTGGTACTCCTCCATCTGCTCCGGAAATTTTTCCGTGGCCGCGACGAGGAACGAGGCCAGGCGTTCGCGGACTTCGTCGGGGATTTTGTATTCGATGCATTTGCGCAGTTCGGAGGCTTTCCGGCACGTCATGCGGTAGGTTTTCGCGAAGTTCATGCACGGCTCGCACATAGCCATGTGTCCGTCGAGCTCGGCCCGCATCCTCGGGTCCATGCTTCCGTCGAAATAATCCGCGAGGAGGTACGCCAGCTCTTTGCAATTCATGGGGTCATTCCACCTTCCCTTCCTTTAAATAGCGGGATAATTGCTCGCGAAGATAGAGACGGGCGCGATGAAGCCGGGATTTCACCGCGGGAACGGTCATCCCGAGGACTTTTGCGGTTTCTTCGTTGGATAACCCCTCGATGTCGCTCAGGACGAACACGACCCTGTACTTTTCCGACAGCTCCTCGGTGAACTTGCGGATCATCATGCCGAGTTCCTCGTTCAGCGCCTTGCGTTCGACTTCCTTGCTCCAGTCGTCCATCGGGGAGGCGTGCATTCCGTCCTCGGTGAAGACCGGCATGAACTCTTCGATGGCGACCGTGTCGTTCCTCCGCTTGCCGCGAAGCCGCATGAGGCACGTATTGACGCAGATCCGGTACATCCAGGAGTAGAAGGCCGAGTTCCCCTTGAACGTGTCGACCTTCCGGATCACCGTCATGAATACGTCCTGGGCGGCTTCCTCCGCGTCGCTCTCGTTCTTGAGGATCGACATCGCAAGGTTGAAGATCTTCCCCTGATACTGGCGGAGAAGTTCGTCCACCGCCCCCGGGGCCCCCTTGCGAAGCCGCTCCAACAGCCCTTCATCTTCCTTCCACCGTTCGGCGGACATTCACGGCTCCTTGTAAGATTCGACCGATCCGCGGGAGTTTCCGCGTTTCTTCTGGAAGTAAATCAAGGAGTATCACGTTTCTTCCGAACCGCGCAAGCCCGCCCCGGGAAACGCTCCGCGAAGGCCGATTCGCGATGATTCTCCGATCTTCCGCCGAAAACCTTCCGATGCGCGGCCTTTGTCCTTGGCGGCGGAGGAGGAATCCCATAAAATAAGATGGTACGTGTGCCGGGGAAATCGTCCTGCCCGGGAGAGGAAGACGTGAAAAGAAACCACCTGATGATCTTCGCCATGTTGACCGCCGGGGCGGCGACGTTCCTTCTCGCCCTGATGCGGCGGCGGGAGTTCGCTCCCGCCATCCCCTATTCCCGCCCGGAAGGCGGCGAGAGGGAAGGAGAATTCGAGCTTTTCATCGGCTCGTAGGCGCCGCGGTTCCCGAAGGCATTCAGTCGAAAAACTCCATCGAAACCGCGCGGACGAGGATTTTCTTCAACCCGTAGACCGGGAAACGGGCGATGATCTTCCGGTCCGCCCCTTCCCCCTCGACCGCCTCGACCTTCCCTTCCCCGAAGATGGGGTGGCGCACCTTGCGGGGCGTTCCGGAAGGAACCCGCTCCTCCCGCTCGTACCGCGGCTCGCCCGTCCGGAGCGGCGTACGGGTTCCCGCCCCCGGCGCCCCCTCCCATTTCACGAGGGACGCCGGCAGATCGTACAGGAACCGGGACGGGACCGTATCCCGGAAGGAGCCGAAGAGGTTCCGCCGTCGGGCCAGGGAAAGGAACGCCTTCTCCCGGGCGCGCGTCAGTCCCACGTAGAAGAGGCGCCGTTCCTCCTCCATCTCCTCCTTCGACTCCATGGACCGCGAATGCGGAAGCAATCCGTCTTCCAGCCCCACAAGGAAAACGACGTCGAACTCCAGTCCCTTGGCGTTGTGCAGCGTCATCAGGCGCACCGCCTCGGACTCCTCCCCCCCCGCCTCCTCCGCCGCCAGCGTCATCTTCTCCAGAAACTCGCGGAGCGCCTCCTCGCCCGTGCCGGGAAACCCTTCGGCCACGCGGAACAGTTCCCGGACGTTCTCGAGGTCTTCCTCTTTCCCCGCGCCGTCCCGCCCCTGCCCGGGAGCGCTCGCCGCCGCCTCCAGCGCCTCCAGGTACCCGGCGCCCTTCAGGAGGGCGTACAGCGCCTCGGCGGGGGACATCTGCGCGAGCTCGGAAAGCCACAGGCCGCGGAAGGCGAACAATGGCGCGAGGCCCGGGATGCGGAGGAGCGCGTCCGACAGGGGGACGCCTTCCCGCCGCGCCGCCTCCCGCGCCTTGTTCAGCGTCACGTCTCCCACGCCGCGCCTGGGAAACTTGAGAAGCCTCTTCAGGGACACCGCGTCTTCGGGATGCAGGAACCATTTCAGGTACGATACCGCGTCGCGCACCGCCGCGCGCTCATAGAAGGAAAGGGCGCCCCGCAGGACATACGGGATCCGAAGCATCCGCAACGCGTCCTCGATCGCCCGGGACTGGGCGTTCACGCGGTAAAAGACCGCGATCCCCGTGGGCGGGGCTCCTGCGCGGATCTCCCGGGAAACGGCCGACGCAACCTCCCGTCCCTCCACCTCCTGGTCGGGATAGACGGCCATCGCCGGGGGGTCGCCTCCTTCCCTCGAAGGGACGATCACCTTGTCCCGGCGCAACTTGTTCTTGCCGATGAGCGCGCCGGCCACGGAGAGGATCGCGGCGCGGCTGCGGTAGTTCGTCGACAGGTGGATCACCTGCGCACCCGGGTAACGGCGCTCGAAGGAGCGCATCGGGCCCGCGGAGGCGCCCCGCCACCCGTAGATCGACTGGTCCTCGTCCCCCACGGCGCAGAACGAATCCGCCCCCAGCGCGATCAGCTCGGTGAGTTCCGCCTGGGCGCCGTCGACATCCTGGAACTCGTCCACGAGGAAGTGCCGGAAATCGGCCCGCACGGAGCCGAGGACATCGGGCGCGCCCCGCAGCAGCGTGACGGGCAGCCGGATCAGGTCCGTGAAATCCACCGCGGCGGCCTCTTCGAGCGCCGCCGCGTACGCTTTCCCCACCTGTTCCGCCATGGTGACGAACCGCCACCCCGCCGCCAGCGCCGCGGCCTCCACGGAGACGCCGTCGCGTTTCGACCGTTCGATGAGCCACGCGAACTTCGACGGGGGGAATTTCTTTTCGTCGATGTTCAGGTCCTTCAGGATCTGCTTCAGCAGATCGAGCTGGTCGCGAACGTCGTAGATGACGAACCGCGGGGAAAGGCCGATGCGGTCCCCGTGTTTCCGAAGCAGCGCGGCGCCGAAGGCGTGGAACGTTCCCAGCCACGGGAGGTGCGGCGACCGCGGGCCGGCCCCGGGGAAGGCACGGGCCATCCGGTCCCCCACGGAAGGGGTCCCGCCCTCCGAGAGCGCCTTCACCACCCGATCCCGCATCTCCCCCGCCGCCCGGTTGGTGAAGGTGATCCCGAGGATGCTCCGCCCCGGGACGCCGTCGTGGATCAGCCGGAGGATGCGGGCGACGATCGCGCGGGTCTTGCCGGACCCGGCGCCCGCCACGAGCAGAAGCGGCCCGCCGTCGTGGAGGACGGCCCGGCGCTGGTCGGGATCGAGCGAGGTGAAAATGGGGTCGGAAAGCGTCACGTCGACTGGTTCCTCCGGAGGAGCGATACAGGATACCGCATCAACGGGCAACGCGGAAGCATCTCTCTCATATGAAGTGATTTCTCGAGAGGTCTTCCGGATGAAGCCGTTTCGCCTGCCCGACGCCGTCTGCATGGGGTCCGTTCGACTTCGGGTCTCCGACCTGACGCGGTCCCTCGCCTTTTACGAGGGAACGCTGGGCTTCCGGGAGGGGAAAAGGGACGGCCCGTCATCGTTCCTGTCCGCGACGGGCGAGCCGCCGTACCCGATCGTATTGTCGGAATCCCCCTTGGCCGTTCCGAAACCTCGCGGGACCACCGGGTTGTACCATGTGGCACTCCGGCTGCCCGACCGGAAGGGGCTCGCCCGGGCGGTCGCCCGCCTCCTGTCCCGGCGGTGCCCGATGCAAGGATTCGCAGACCACCGCGTGAGCGAGGCGGTGTACCTTGCGGACCCGGACGGGATCAT
>JAJZRM010000117.1 GCA_021802685.1 Deltaproteobacteria bacterium
CCGGAGCGGTTCTCGCTGGGGCTCCTCACGTCCTCCGGGTCCCTCGGCCTCCTCTTCCCGCCGTGCCTGCCGGTCATCCTGTACGGCGTCGTCGCAGGCATCGCGGTGGACAAGATGTTCCTGGGGGGGGCGCTCCCCGGCGTCTTCCTCACGTCGATCATGGCGGCCTGGGCCGTCGGGGGAGGGGTCCGGGCCCGCGCTCGCCGCACGCCGTTCTCCTTCAGGGAACTCGGCGCCGCGGCTTGGGAGGCGAAGTGGGATCTCCTTCTCCCCGCGGTCGTCCTGCTGGGGATCTTCGGGGGATTCGCGACGACCGTCGAGGCGGCGGCGATCACGGTCCTGTACGCCGTCTGCGTAGAGCTGTTCGTCCAGCGCGACGCCGGCCCGAGGAAGCTGCTGGGCACGGCCGGGACGGAATCCACGCGGCTGGTGGGCGGCTTCCTCCTTCTCCTGGCGGCGGCGACCGGCCTCACGGGCTACATGGTGGACGCCGGCGTGCCGCAGACGATCCTCGAATGGGTCCGTTCGACGATCCACTCCCGGGTCGCCTTCCTGCTCGCCCTGAACGCGTTCCTGCTGGTGATCGGCGGCTTCATGCACATTTTCTCCGCGATCGTGATCATCGTCCCGATCATCGCCCCCCTGGCCGAGGCATTCGGCGTCCACCCGGTGCACATGGGGATCATATTCCTGGCGAACCTGGAGATCGGCTTCCTCATGCCCCCGGTGGGGATGAACCTGTTCATGTCGGCCTACCGGTTCGACAAACCGTTCGGGCGGGTGTGCCGCTCCGTCCTTCCATTCCTGCTCCTCCTGGTCGCCGGCGTCCTCGTCATCACGTACGTCCCCTGGATCACGACCGCGCTGCTGCCGTAGTTACAGTCCTGTCCGATTTTCTGGGGAGCTGACGGCTCCCTTTACAGGTGCTACCATATGGTCTGTTATAAGCACCATACGGGGGGATGCATGAAGACGGCACCGAAGTTTTCCGAAGACGTCGTTCCCGTTTCCGATCTGAAGGTCAACCCCGGAAAGGTCCTCCGGAGGGTGGACGAGACCCGGCGCCCGGTGTTGCTGACGAGCCGGGGAAGGGGTGTGGCCGTTGTGCAGTCGGTCAAGGAGTACGAAGCCGGGTCCGAGGAGCGGGACTTTCTGAAGGCCGTGGTTCAGGGGCTGATCGACGTCGAGCAGGGTAAAACCGTGAGCCTGGCGGTAGCCATAAAACGTCTGGGGCTGGATTGACCCCGTGGCGCGCAGGAAAGCGGTCGAGTTCGCCGAGTCGGCGGTCCGCGACCTGCAGGGAATTCTCGACTGGTATCGCGAACAACATGTTCCGGAGGCGGGGAAAAATCTGGTGCGCGGGATCGTAAGCGACGTGGAGCGCCTGCCCGATTTCCCGGAGAGCGGTCGGGTCGTCCCCGAGCTCGATGTAGCGAAAATCAGGGAGCTGATCCGCCCGCCGTTCCGGATCGTCTACCGCATCGACGGCACTCGCATTCGCATCGTCCGGGTATGGCGCGGCGAAAGGATTTTGAAAATCCCCGAGTAGGCCGGGCCGCGACCATCGGTCCCAGCGCGCCTTGCTGCCGGGCCGTGGTATAGTGGCGTACGACAACTCTCGAATATCCCCAAGGAGACGATGATGCTGAAGAAGGGGGATTGCATCCTCTACAGCGGCGGTGCCCCCGGCGCCGAGGCCGAGTTCGGCGCCCGGGCGGAAACCCACGGGATCGAAGAGATCAATTTCACGTACGAGGGGCGCAGGCTGGACCGCTCCCGCGGGGTCCGGGTCCTTTCCCGGGAAGAGCTGGAGAAGGGGGACGTCAGCCTCTCCTACGTTTCGCGCCTGCTCAACCGCTCCTACACCGACGCGCCCGCGATCCGCAAGGTGCTCCAGACCATCTGGTACCAGGTCAACTCCGGCCAGGAGATCTACGTGGTCGGCGCGGTCCTCCCGGACGGCACCGTGAAGGGGGGCACCGGGTGGGGGGCGGAGTTCGCCAAGCTCTGCAACAAGCCGATCTTCGTCTTCGACCAGGGGAGGAATGCGTGGTTTACCTGGAAGGACGAGAAGTGGGTCCCCCCCGCGGCCGGGCAGGCGATCCGCATCGGGCACCCCCGCTTCACGGGGACCGGCACCCGGTTTCTCGAGGAGAACGGGAAAAGGGCGATCCGGGATCTCTTCGCCCGCTCCTTCGAGTAAGGCAACCTTCCCCTTGAATCCGTCCGCCGCCCCCATCCGCAACGTCGCGATCATCGCCCACGTCGACCACGGGAAGACCACGCTGGTCGACGGGATGCTCCGGCAGAGCGGCATCTTCCGCGAGCACCAGGCCGTCGTCGACCGGGTGATGGACTCGAACGACCTCGAGCGGGAGAAGGGGATCACGATCATGGCGAAGAACACCGCCGTGGTCTACCGGGGCGTCAAGATCAACATCGTGGACACCCCCGGGCACGCCGACTTCGGCGGCGAAGTGGAGCGGACGCTGAAAATGGTGGACGGCGTGCTGCTGCTGGTGGACGCCTCCGAAGGCCCCCTGCCGCAGACCCGTTTCGTGCTGAAGAAGGCGCTCGAGCGCGCGCTTCCCGTCATCCTCGTCGTGAACAAGATCGACCGCCCCGACGCGCGGATCGACGAGGTGATCGACGAGGTGTACGACCTCTTCATCGACCTCGACGCCGTGGAGGACCAGCTCGATTTCCCGATCCTGATGACGAACGCCCGTGCGGGGACCGCGGCCGTCCGGGGGGAGGGCGCGGGGCGGAACCTGATCCCCCTCTTCGACGCGATCC
This sequence comes from Deltaproteobacteria bacterium, assembly GCA_021802685.1. Lineage (GTDB taxonomy): Bacteria > Desulfobacterota > Deferrimicrobia > Deferrimicrobiales > Deferrimicrobiaceae > UBA2219. The sequence continues at coordinate 2,797 of JAJZRM010000117.1, forward strand.
TCTCCCACGTGCCGCCCCCCACCGGCGACCCGTCGGCCCCCCTCCAGTACCTGGTGACCAACCTCGACTACAGCGACTACGTGGGCCGCCTCGCCGTGGGACGGATCTTCGAGGGGACGCTGCGGGCCGGCGAGACCGTTTCCCTGTGCGGGACCGGCGACGCGACGCGGAAGGTCAAGGTGGCGCTGCTGTACGGGTACGAGGGGTTGAGCCGCTCGGAGATCCCCGAGGCGGCCGCGGGGGACATCGTGGCGATCGCGGGGATGGAGGACGTGACGATCGGGGACACGATCTCCGACGCGGAGGCGCCCATGCCCCTCCCGCGCATCGCGGTGGACGAGCCGACGGTGTCGATGGTCTTCTCGGTCAACACGTCCCCTTTCGCGGGGAAGGAGGGGAAGTTCGTCACATCGAGGCAGCTTCGCGCCCGGCTGGAGAAGGAGATCCTCGGGAACGTGTCCCTGCGGATCGACTTCTCGGGGGTCGAGTCCTTCACGGTGATGGGGCGCGGGGAGCTGCAGCTGGCGATCCTCATCGAGATGATGCGGCGGGAAGGGTTCGAGCTCTCCGTCTCCCGGCCCGAGGTGGTCACGAAGTCCGAGGGCGGCGTGCTGATGGAACCGGTGGAAGCGCTGTTCGTGGACGTCCCCGACACGTACCTCGGGGCGGTGACGCAGGCGCTGGGGGAGAGGCGGGCGAAGATGACGAAGATGGTCAATCCCGGCCAGGGGCGCGTGCGGATGGAGTACCGCATCCCGTCGCGCGGCCTGATCGGCTTCCGTTCGGAATTCCTCACGCTGACCCGCGGCACGGGGCTGTTGAACCACCTCTTCGACGGTTACGAGCCGTGGGGCGGGCCGATCCCCGAGCGGGTCAACGGGGCGCTGGTGGCCGACCGCGTCGGGCGGGCGACGGCGTACGCCATCTTCCACCTGCAGTCCCGCGGGATCTTCTTCATCGGCGAGGGAGAGCAGGTGTACGAGGGGATGATCGTGGGCGAGAATTCCCGCCCGGTGGACATCGACATCAACATCACCAAGGAGAAGAAACTCACCAACATCCGCGCCGCCGGGGCCGACGAAGCCCTGCGGCTGGTGCCTCCGAAAGTACACTCCCTGGAAGCGGCCCTCGAGTTCATCAACGAGGACGAGCTGGTGGAGATCACCCCTTCCTCGGTCCGCCTGCGGAAAAAGATCCTGGACGCCAACCGGCGTCCCAGGAAAAAAGAGTGACCGCGCGCTTCCGTGCCGGAAAATTATTTTAAAATTTCCCCTTTCGACCGGATAAAATAGAAAACCATCCTGTTACCGACGAGGTCCCGACATGCCGAAAGCGCAAAAATCCGCCCCGAAGAACGATCGCGCCGCCAACGCCCTCACCCGCGCCCTCCGGTTCGAAAAGACGGGATTGCGGTACTTCACCTTGTCCGCCGCGAAGGCCGCGGACGGTTTCGCGAAGCGCGTGTTCGATCTCCTCGCCGACATGGAGCGGAAGCATATGGAAGACATCCAGGCCATCGCCCGGCATCTCGGGGAGAAGGGGAAATTCCCCGTCGTTTCCACCACGAACAGCCAGGGGAGGATGCGGCTGTTCAAGCGGGAGCACAGCCGGATCAAAAGGGAGAAGACGATCTCCGGCGACGCGGCGGCGGCGATGCGCAAGGCGCTCGGGTTCGAGGCCGAGGGGCGGGAGATGTACACCCGCATGTCCAAAGCCGCCGCGGACCGGCAGGAGAAGAGGTTTTTCGGGACCCTGGCTTCAGAGGAGCAGAAGCATTTCGAGATCATCTACGAGTACCTCGACTACCTCGAATCCTCCGGGCTGCGGATGGGGGAGTGACGGGTGCGCGGGAACCGCTTCCCGGCGGCCGTCGTTGCGGCCGCCCTGTGCCTCGCGGCGGGGTTCGCCTCGGCGGCCTCCCCCGAGAAGACACCGGCGGGAAAGGGAACCGCGGCGGCCGCCGTTCCGCAGTTCGCCGTTCCGAAGCCCCCTTTCACTCCGGGCATCTTCCCCTGCTCCGACTGCCACAAGGACATCAAGCCCAACCCGAACCGCCGGGAACTCACGGACGAGCACACTTCCATCGTCCTGAACCACGCCCAGGGGCAGCGGTGGTGCCTGGACTGCCATGACGTTACCAACCGGGACAAGCTCCGCCTCGTGAACGGACAGCGGATCGGCTTCGACGAGTCGTACCTTCTGTGCGGGCAGTGCCACGGGGACAAGTACCGCGACTGGAAGGTGGGCGTCCACGGGAAGCGGACGGGGATGTGGAACGGGGAGAAGCAATACCTGCTGTGCGTCCATTGCCATAACCCGCACGATCCGGGGTACAAGCCGATCCCGCCGATGCCGCCTCCGGTGCGCCCGGAGGACATAAGGAAGTAACATGCCGAACGGAGAAGACCGCGCCGACCGGCCGTTCCGGATGTCGCGCCGCAAAATGATGAAGGGGGTCGCCGCCGTCCTGGGGGCCATGGCCCTTCCCGGGAAGGACGCGCCCGCCTCGGTGTGGGAGTCGTTCTTCCAGAAGAACTTCCGGGAGCTGTCCGGCGGGGACAAGGCCCGGGTCATCGCCCGGCTGGAGAAGGAGTACGGCGACAAATACGGGAAGCCGGTCAAGGTGGGCACGGCCCCTCCGCTCGAAGGCGTGCTGTACGGCTACGGCCTCGACCTCTCCCGGTGCATCGGGTGCCGCCGCTGCGTGTACGGCTGCGTCGCGGAGAACAACCAGTCCCGCAATCCGCAGATCCACTGGATCCGCGTGCTCCAGCTGAACAAGGAGCGCGGCGTCGACCTGGAGGAGGCGGAGGAGTATTACAACCCGTCGAAGGTTCCCGAGAAGGGGCACTTCTACATGCCCGTCCAGTGCCAGCAGTGCGAGAGCCCTCCGTGCGTGAAGGTGTGCCCCGTGCAGGCCACCTGGAAGGAGCGGGACGGGATCACCGTCGTCGATTACAACTGGTGCATCGGCTGCCGGTACTGCATGGCGGCGTGCCCGTACGGCGCGCGCCACTTCAACTGGAAGAAGCCGGGGCTGCCGGCGGCGGAGATGAACCCCGCGACGCATTACCTCGGCAACCGCCCGCGTCCCGTCGGCGTGGTCGAAAAGTGCACCTTCTGCATCCAGCGCGTCCGGAACGTGCCCGGAAGGTACCCCGCGTGCGTCGAGGTCTGTCCCGTGGGGGCCCGCAAGTTCGGGAACCTGCTCGATCCGGACAGCGAAATCCGGTACGTCATCGAGAACAAGCGGGTGTTCATCCTCAAGGAAGACCTGAACACGCGGCCGAAGTTCTACTACTTCTACGCGACCTGACCGGCGGGGGAAGGGATGAGGAAGATCTGGGAATTCTTCAAGGGTACGCTGGTCCTCGTCTCCAAGGGGAGCACCGCGTACTACGCCTGGATGTTCTCCCTCCTTGTCCTGATGGCGGCGGGGGCGGCGGCGTACGCATACCAGCTGCGGAACGGACTGATCGTCACCGCCATGCGCGACCAGGCGTCGTGGGGGTTCTATATCTCCAACTTCACCTTCCTGGTCGGCGTGGCCGCGGCGGCGGTCCTGCTGGTGATCCCCGCCTACGTGTACAAATGGAAGCCGATCAAGGAGATCGCCGTCCTCGGGGAGATGCTCGCCGTGTCCGCGATGGTCATGTGCCTGCTGTTCGTCACCGTCGACATCGGACGTCCCGACCGGTTCTGGCACCTGATCCCGAAGATCGGCATCCTGAACTTTCCGCAGTCCCTCCTGGCGTGGGACGTGGTCGTCCTGAACGTCTACCTTTTCCTGAACCTGGTCATCGCCGTGTACATCTGCTACAAGAACTACAACCGGGAGGAGCCCAACCCGAACCTCTTCAACCCCTTGATCCTGTTCTCCATCCCGGCGGCCGTTTCCATCCATACGGTGACGGCCTTCCTGTACAACGGGCTGGCGGCCCGGCCGTTCTGGAACGCGTCGATCCTTGCCCCCCGGTTCCTCGCGTCGGCGTTCTGCTCCGGCCCGGCGTTCATGATCATCCTGTTCCAGGTGATCCGGATGTACACCCGGATCGAGATCAGGAACGAGGCGATCTTCAAGGTCGCGGAGCTCATCGCGTACTCCATGTTCATCAACCTGTTCCTGCTGGGCGCGGAGGTGTTCAAGGAGTACTACTCGAACACGATCCACCTCGCTCCCATGCAATACCTCTTCTTCGGCCTGAAAGGGCACAGCAACCTCGTGCCGTACATCTGGACGGCGATGATCTTCAACACGGCCGCCTTCTTCCTGTTTCTCGTGCCCCGGACCCGCGAGAACTACGTGACCCTCAACATCGGCTGCGTGCTGATCTTCATCGGCGTCTACATCGAAAAAGGGATGGGGCTGGTCATTCCGGGCCTGGTTCCCGACGTGCTGGGGGAGATCTACGAATACTACCCGACGGGCACCGAACTCCTGCTGTCCCTCGGCATCTGGGCCACCGGCCTGTTCGTCTACACCTTGCTGCTCCGGGTGGCGATCCCGATCCTCACCGGCGAATTCTACCTGGGCGACGACGGGGTGAAGCCGGTGATCGTGGACACGGAATTCATCCGCCGGGCGGACCAGTTGGCGGAGAAATCGTACCGCGACTGACTCCCCGCACATCATTCCCGAAACATTGTTTTACTTGACAACCTGTCCGGGTTCCGTATATCTTCGTTGGGATTCCGGTTCTCCCCGGGACGAAACGGCATTCCGGAACATATGAATTCATAAGAATAAATCAATTACCCGGAAACGTTATTAGGAGGCATGGCGCTCGATGGTCAAATTTCCCGAGAAGATCCCCGACTCCCTCGCGCGGCTGCTTGTCGTCATCGTGGCGCTGACCGCCGCGCTGGCCGTCGGGTGGTGGCTGATCCCAAGGCCCATGAAGGACGTCAAGGTCCAGTGGGCGGAGGCCGTGGAGAGGGAGAAGGCCCGGCCGTTCCGATACGCAGGGTTCCACGCATGCGAGGAGTGCCATTCCGAGATCTACGGCAAGAAGAAGGCGGGATTCCACCGGGACCTCTCCTGCGAGACGTGCCACGGGCCCGCCAAGGCCCACACCGAGGATCCCGACAAGACGAAGCCGATTATCCCCGCGACGCGGTCCTTCTGCGTTCAATGCCACGCCTTCAACCCGTCGCGGCCGAGAGGCTTCCCGCAGATCAACCCGCAGGGCCACAACCCCCTGAAAGCCTGCGCGAGCTGCCACGACCCGCACGACCCGAAGCCGCCGACCACGCCGAGGGAGTGCTCGGCGTGC
>JAJZRM010000118.1 GCA_021802685.1 Deltaproteobacteria bacterium
GTTCTCGTCGAGGACCGTACCCAGGATGGAGGTGACGGCCAGCAGGATGATGGTCCAGATCGCGAGCTTTATCGAAATCAGAAAATTCCAGATTCGGGTCGCCGCCGGCTTGGCCCGTTCCCGCTCTTCGACTGCGGCGATGGGCGTACGATCGGTGCGAACCTCGGATGCTGTTTCCATGGGGACTCCTTCAGTGGTTGAAGCGCGAAATATGGTTAAGTCAAACGATAACGCCCGCGCCGGTCCTGCAAAGGCCGGCGGTCACGGAACGGAGAAGCGGGGGATTACGCTATAGGGGGTCTGAGAAGAGAGAAAGAAGGCGCTTCGTAGAGCGTTGCCCACTCGGGAGGCGAATAGCGTTGGGCACGGTCATCCGGAGAAATCGACACGGGAGACGATCCGATGCAGGGGGCGAGACAAGACGGGCAGAGGGAGCATTGCTTGTCTCCCGCACGATGACTCGCCGGTGAAGGGGAGTCGTTGTTACTTTCGGGTATGGCGAAAGATGTCGCAGCCGTTTCGGTGAAGGCAGGACAGACCGCGATGGATTTGGGGGGGCACGGTTTGCATAGCGTCGCCTCGGCGACGGATGCGAATATCTGGAGCGTCAGCGCCGCAAAGACGACTCCACGGAAAAACAGTCGGGCGGACATGCGTGAAATTATACCTTTCTCCGCCCCGACGCGTCCACCGGAATCGCTTGGCCGATCCGCGCCAAACCCGGGGTCATGCAAATCCGACGGCTGCATATCTCGTTGAGTTTAGCCAAGTTATAGGGCAATATGCTCTTGCAATACGCAACTGGCAGCCCAATATCCGGGGTTGCATGGAAAGGAGGTGATCTTCTTGACGGATTTCAAGTTCCCGTGCCGCTCCTCCCGCTGACGGGGCGGAGAGTCCGCCGGTCGGCGGATGGGAAAAGGCATCCATGCATTCAACCAAAATGCCGAAAAGGAGATCGCTTCCCATGGACGAGAGGACATTCGATCGTTCACGTAGCCGCGCGTTCCGGGCGGTTATCGCCGTGCCCCTTCTGGTTCTCGCCGCTTCCATTCCAGGTCGATCCCACGCAAGAGACAGACAGGCCATCGTTACGGTCAAGGTGAATCTGGCCGCTCCGGCAGGCGCGCGACAGGTGCGCCTTTGGATCCCTTACCCCATGTCGGACGAGAACCAGGAAATCTCCGATGTCGCCGTCAACGGGAATTATTCCGCGTCTGCCGTCTATCGGGAGAGAGAGTTCGGAAACGCGATCCTTCACGCCGCATGGGACGCAACGGAGAAGGAGAAAACGCTCGTCTACACGTTCCGGGTGACCAGAAAGGAGGTGGCAGCGAAAGAGCTTCCCGAAGAGGTGCCGGCCCGTTACGGAAAGGAGTTCGAGAGGTATCTTGCTTCGACGGGCAATGGGCCGACGGGTGGAATCGCGAGGGAATACGCAGGCCGAATAACGCAGGGGAAAATGACGAACCTTGCGATGGCTACCGCCATCTACGAATGGATCGTGGAAACCATGTACCGAGACCCCGAGGTGAAGGGATGCGGGTTGGGCGAGATCGAGGCGCTCCTCAAGAAGCCGGGGGGGAAGTGCGCGGACATCCACTCCGTGTTCGTGACGCTCGCCCGGGCCGCCGGGGTCCCCGCCCGGGAGGTCTTCGGAATCCGCCTGCCAAACGGGAAGGAAGGCGATATGACGAAGGCGCAGCACTGTTGGGCGGAGTTCCACATGCCGGGGTACGGCTGGGTCGTCGTCGACCCGGCGGACGTACGGAAGGCCATCTTGGAGAAGAAGATCTCGTTGGAGACGGCGAAGCCGTACCGTGACTATTACTTCGGCGCCGTCGACGAGAATCGGGTTGCCTTTGGCACAGGAAGGGACATACGGCTCAATCCTCCGCAGAAGGGGGAACCTTTGACCTATTTCATGTACCCCTACGCGGAGGCGGATGGAAAACCGCTGAACGAGGATCTGTACGGCTTCAACATAGGGTACACGATCCGGTTTCGGGAGTTGTAAGCGTCTCGGATAACGTGCTGTGGCAACCCCCCAGTCAGAAGGAGGATATGAAATGGACGCCAAATACGGGTTCGGAAAGACGGTGGACCTCTCGTTCGACGCGGCGGTTGAGAAGGTGACGCAGGAACTGCAGAAGGAGGGATTCGGCGTGCTGACGGACGTCGACGTGGCGGCGACCCTGAAGAAGAAGCTGAATCAGGAAATGCCGCCCTATCGCATCCTGGGGGCGTGCAACCCGCCGTTGGCGCACCGCGCGTTGGAGGCGGAACCGTCGATCGGTCTCCTGCTGCCGTGCAACGTGGTGGTCCGGCAAGACGCCGCGGGGGCCGTCCGCGTTGAGTTCATGGATCCCAATGCGGTACTCGACCTCGTGAACCGGCCCGAAATCAGCCGCATTGCGGGGGATGTGCGGAAGAAGTTGGAGAGGGTGATGCAATCCCTCTGACTCCGCATCCTGAATTGGCCGGCGGAACCGGGAGGGCCGCGTCGAGCGGCCCTCCCCAGGGTGTCGGGGACGCACCTGCCGTCGCGTTTCCGTCCGGTAGACTGTCGCGGACATGTTCCGGTGGCAGGCCTGCCCGACGTCAAATACAACCTTCCTGTACATGGCCGTCTGGCCGTCAGCAGGGATGCACAGCGGAGGAACCGACGACTTTCGGGACGGTGTACCTGATCTTCCTCATTCCCAATCACCTCCTTTCTGTTAACCGCCTTCCCCCTTTCATCCGGATTGAACTTGCGTGGCCATCCCGTATCAGAGGCGGTTTTGGTCAGCCACAGCGAACTTCAGCGAGCGCCCTCTAGGACGACGTTCTTCTGCGTGACTCCCTTCAGATCGCCTGCGATACCTTGTTCTACGCATCGAAGCCTCGCTTCTTCGAGTATCCCCACGGAGCCTGGTTCGAAGACGATGCCTCCCCAGGAGCCGGAAGAGCACCCGCCGTCGGTTTCGAACAGGACCGGCCTTGCAGGGATCCCGCGGACGAGAAGACGGCCCCTGACGACAATTCGAGAGGTATGTTGCGGCCTCACCAGTATCTTCGTCCCCGGATCCACGGTGACCGTGACACCCTGGCGTATTACCACCTGCCCCGTCACCCGCACGGTGCCTTCCCATGATGTGGGAATAGATATATTCCCGCGGAAGACTCTTACGTCCGGGCAGGCGGAAGAAGAGATCACGCCGAGGCACATTGACAGCAGCGCCAACGGCGACAGCCGAAAGGTCAGCTTCCCCTTGCGAGACCAACGAACCACCGTGTAGGGCCCCCTTTTCAGTCGGATCCCGCTCTCGCCGCGTTCGCCTGTCCTGATGCTCATGAAGGATTCGACTGGAGCGACCGTAGATCTTGGCGTCACCCTTCAGCCCGCAGGCAGCGCCTATCTCCCCGCCGAAAGTGCTTTCTGCAGGACGTCCTCCAATTCCTTCTCATCGCCGGGCGCGAAGTCTTCGTGGCGGTACGCAATCCGGCCGTCCTTTCCGATGACGATGGAGAGCGGCGCACCGGCGAGATTGTACAGATCGCAGATCTTCAGTTCGGGATCGGGGATGACCGTGTATCGGGGGATGTTAGCCATCTTTGGCATCATCTGCTTGATCACCTCCGGAGAAGCCGCGTCCACATTCACCCCCAGGAAGACAACCTTTTCCCCCCGGTATTTTTCGAGCATCGGGTTGAGATAGCCGATTTCGACGATGCAGTTGGCGCAACGCAGGCCCCAGAAATTGAGAAGTACGATGTTCCCCGATGTTATGTGCTCATCAAGGGATATGTTTCTTCCTTCCATATCGGCTGCGGCGAACGGGGGGGCCGGATCTCCGGGCCCCGGTTTCCCGTCCGTCCGCTCGGCTGCAAGAGGCGGGGAAAAGGACAACAGCGCCATGAGGAAGACGGCAAGGAGGATTCCGGTGATTCTTGCTCCGTTCATCGTTTTGACCTCCGGGAAAACATGATTCGGGAGACCACGGTGGAGACGATCTCTTCGACGCTTTCGTCACGGCAACGGATCTCCATCCTGACCCGCGGAATGTATTCGACGGGCTCGCCGCGGGTTTCGTTTGACGCTATCAATGATCCATGAACATCGGCTTTATCCAGCCCTGGTAAATGTCATACGCCCATTGCTCGGTCTTGTCCGTATGGCAGCTCCCGCACCGTTTGTAGATCTCTTTGTCCCAACATCCCTGGGAGTGGACCAGGAAGAAGCCGTAGGAATGTATATTTTTCTCCTTGTTCTCATTCAAATCGGGGCTTTTCATACGATGGCAGTCCAGGCAGCCGATCTTTGCGTCGGGTTTATGGTGCGTGTGGGAGGCAAAACTCTCCTCGAACGCGTGACAACCCTTGCAGACCCCATCGGAACCGGCCGGTGGCTTCTTCGGCTTGCCGTCCGACGGTATGCCGCATACATCGCAACGGGCTCTCGCTCGGGTCTCCCTGTCTGCCCTCCACTTGTCCCAGAGGTGATGGATCGCATCGCCGTTGCTGTCCCCCGCACTCTTTTCAAGGGGGACGAGATAGTTCGCGAGGTCCTCGCCCGGCACCCACCCGATGGGGAAATAGTATTCTCCGGAGAGGTCCTTCCCCCGCACGTGGCAGGAAGCGCAGATTTCCTCCCTGCGGTTTTCGGGCAGCCGTTTCGGGTTCACGATGCCGGCCCCGACCGGCTTTGCGGCGTGCTGCGCGCCCGGGCCATGGCACGACTCGCATCCGATGGTGTGCTCGGCGACTTCCTTGGTTTTCGGATCAAAACCGATGGAATGGCACCCGATGCAATATTTCGAATAGGGACGTTGCTGCCAGCCGTAAGTGCTGTAGGGACGCCATTTCCGGCTTTGCACCGACCACAGGCGAGGCAGGACGTAATAGTCATCTCCGATCCTGGTCAAATACCGCTGATCCCAGTGTCCGCCGACCGTGAAATAGATGTCCGCCTTCTTGAAGGGAAGATCGGCGACGGTCATATCCCCCAGAATCGCGGCGGGGTTTTTCCTCGCATCCTGAATGACGGTGCTGTGAAAGGTGTTCTTCCATCCTCTGTACTGGATCTGATGGCAGGAGCCGCACCTCTCGGACCCGACGTACTCCGCTTTTGGCGAAACGGACGAGAATACCGGGGCGGAAAGAATCATCGGCGCAAGGATGGCCATGAGCGCTGCCGTCGGCCCTTTCCATGAACCTCGGCGATCTGTCAATGCCTGACCTCCCTCTGAACCGGCCGGGTTATTCGACCGTGTCCTCGCCGCGTATCCGGCCTGTCGCGGCGGCGCCCGCGCACCGTTGCCTCTCCCGTCCCGGGCCGAACGATCACCTCCTGCCGGTCCTGCTCTTCTTCCAATCCTGAAGGGTCGCTGCCACGTCCTTTCCCGGATGGCACCTCGCGCACGCCTGTTCGAGCGTCAGCGTTTCCGGGACCTTCACCCGGGAGAAGTTGAAATTGTGGTTCTCGGCCTTCTTCCCTTCGATCTCCTTGGCTTCATGGCACTCGGTGCAGGGAAGTTCGGGCCCGGAGAAGTCGAACTTGTGATCGTGGATGCTGTACCGCTTTCCCCCGTCGGTTACCTTGGGAGTGTGGCAGTCGACGCATAGCACTTCCTGCGGGGAGTGCCGGGAGTGGACCGGAAAGAGCCGGAATATCTTCGTATGACAGGTTCCGCAGTACTCGTTTCGCGTCAAGTAGCTTTCCGACTTGACCGCCAACCCCCGGTCGAACCCGCAGACGTCGCACGCCCGGGTGGTTGAGTAGAACTTCGACTGCCAGAACATGAACATCCGGTGGCGTTCCTTGTAATCCATCGTCCCCCAGAACCACCGCTTGGAATTGGGTTTCGGGGTGAAGAAGTCGGTGAAGTATTCGTTGAGGTCCTCCCCAGGCAGGTAGAGCGCCGGGAACGGGAACTGGCCCCCGGCCTTGGTGTCCTTTCCGTCGGTGTGGCATTGTTCGCAAACCATATCCCGCCGCTCCTTGGAAAGCCTCGCCGGATTTACGATGTCCGAAGGCGCGGCGCTCTCCGCGTGCTTTTTCCCAGGTCCGTGGCACGCCTCGCAGCCGATGGAAGGCTCGAAGAAGGACTTCGTCTCCGGATCGAATCCGGTGGTGTGGCATCCGTCGCAATGGATCGTGTACGGTTTCTCCCGCCAGTTGAAGATCGAGTAGGCCACCCAGTCCCCGGCGGGGATGTTCCAGTACTTGGGCAGGACGTACCAATCGTTGTCGATGAAGGTGAGGTACTTCTGGATCCAATGGCTCCCGATCGTCCAGAAGATCTCCTCCTTCTTGAACGGGACGGCGGAGAACGCCTTGGCCATCACGGCGTCGGGATCCGCCTTCGCGTCGCGGAGCATGTTGGCGTGGGAGGTCAATTTCCATTGGTCGTAGGTTTCCTTGTGGCACTCCCCGCATTTCACCGAGCCGGCGTAACCCTTCGCGCCCGGGCCGAATCCCAAGGCGCTGCCCGAGACAAACGACACCGCGAAGAGAAGGATGATGGAGATCCGCAAGACGTTCATGGGGGCTCCCTCGTCTGATGTAAGCGTCGTCACTTCCCCTTGCCCGTTTCCTTGAGTAGGTCTTCGATCACGAACGGTAGTTCCTCCTCCCCCGGCGGGTAATCGCCGACGTGGGTATATCGGACGATCCCCTTGCGGTCGATGACCACCTTCAGGGGGATGGGGCCGGCCAGGCCGTACGACTTTGTGGCAACGGTGAGGTCGGCATCGAGAAGGACCGGATAATTGAGCTTCTTCTCCCGGGCGATCTTTCGGATGTCCTCAACATTCCCCGCCGGAAGGACGATCGACAGAAGCTCGAACCCCTTGCCCCTCCACTCCGAGTAGAGCTTCACCAAGCTGGGCATCTCCCGTTTGCAGATGTCGCACCAGGTTGCCCAGAACTCCAGCATCACGACCTTGTTCCCCGTGTGCTCGGCGAGGGTGACCATTTTGCCGGTCATCACGTCCTTCAGCCGGAAATCAGGAGCCTTCTCCCCGATCTTGAGCCGCATCGCGGTGTCCCCGGCGAACGCCGGAGCGACCGAACAGATTCCAACGGTCACGAGCAGGATCGGTGTCGCCATCCACTTGCATCTCATTGCCCCGCCCCCTTGGATCGAGATTATCGGTTCACGACCAACGAACGCCCGGACGTTCATGTCCCAATCCCTTTGCGGACAAAGTGTCCGCTCTCTCAATCTGCGACTTCACCGCTCGGGACACCTGGACGGCACGTCGCGCTTCCGCCCCGTTTTCCCTCGGATGGTGCATGCAGCAGGTGGGCGTCATGAAGGGAAAAAAGGAGAGAAGGGCCCAGATTCTCAAACGCGTTCGCATCATGTCTGCCTCCCATGCCGGCAACGGAATGTCATTGCATCTCGCGGAGGACGTTGTGCCCGCTCGAACGTGTCCTTGGAGCGGAGATCACTCATCATTCCGCTCCTTCGAGGGATCCTCGATATTCTTGCGGAAGCAAAGCCCCTCCCGCACCTGCTCCCGGGGCGGTGTCGACCGGTTTCGGAAACGGGTCGGCGTGAAACGTGGTCGTCAGCTTGACGCTCGGGCACTTCGTGCAGTCGAGGCAGCGCAGACAATCCGGCGAATCGGGGTTGCGGTCGATCCGGATGTCCACCGGGCAGATCTTCTGACACTTGCCGCACCTCGTGCAGGTGTCCGGATTCCAGGCGAGCCGAAGGAACGACACCCGGTTGAATAAAGAGAAGATTGCTCCCAGCGGGCAGACGGCCCGGCAAAAGGGACGCTTGACCATCGTGGAAGTCGTGAGGAAAAAGAGGGTGATCCCTATCTTGACCCAGAACATCCCGCGGACCATCGACCGGACGTTCAGGTTGAAGGTCACCCAGGGAAGCCCCCCGATCAGGGTGCCCATGGGGCAGAGCTTGGAGAACCAATTCTGTTGGGTGAAATACGGAATGATGAAGACGAGCCCGGCCAGCACTGCG
>JAJZRM010000119.1 GCA_021802685.1 Deltaproteobacteria bacterium
CGAGGCGCGGGCGGGAATGTCCCACATCCTCGAACACATGGCGTTCAAGGGGACGAAGCGCCGCGGAAACGGGGACATCGCCCGGGAGGTCGAGTCGCTGGGGGGCGAGATCAACGCCTACACGAGTTTCGACCAGACGGTGTACCACATAACCATCTCAGGCCGGTTCCTCGAAAACGCCCTCGACATCCTCGCCGACACGCTCGGGAACTCCGTCTTCGACGCCGGGGAGCTTTCCCGCGAGCTCGAGGTGGTCCTCGAAGAGGTCCGGATGAACGAGGACAACCCGGGAAGGGTCGTCGGCAAGGCGCTCTTCCGCGAGGCGTACGGAACGCACCCGTACGGCCGGCCGGTCATCGGGTACGTGGACACCATCCGGAAGACCACGCGGGACGACCTCGTCGCCTACTTTCACGACTGGTACGTGCCGGGGAACATGGTCCTGGTGATCGCCGGCGGGGCGGATCCGAAGGCGTCCCGCCCTCTCGTCGAGAAGACGTTCGGGAAGCTTCCCTCCCGTCCCGTGCCGGAAAGGGCTCCCGCCGCGGAGCCGCCGCAGAAAGGCACCCGCGTCGTCCTGAAGGAGAAGGATGCGCGGCGGGTGTACCTGGAAATGGGGTTCCACGGCCCTTCGATGGCGGAGCCGGACCTGTACGCGTGGGACCTCCTTTCGATGATCCTCGGCAACGGGGAGACGTCACGGCTGGTCCACGCGGTCAAGGACCGGAAAGGGCTGGTCGATTCGGTGAGCGCGTCTTCGTACACCCCGAAGGACCCGGGACTGCTGTTCGTCGGCGCGGTCCTTGCGCCGGAGAAGGCGAGGGAGGCGCTCCGGGAGATCCTCATCGAGACGTTCCGGATGACCGCGTCGCCGCCGGACGGGCCGGAGCTGGCGCGGGCGAAAACGGCGACGGAAACCGATTTCCTCTACTCCCTCGAATCCCAGGAGGCCGTGGCGCGCCACGTGGGCTTCTACGAGACCACGTTGAACGACGCATCGTTCGAGCAGACGTACCTGCGCAAGATCCGGGCGATGACCTCCGAAGACATCCTCGCGGTGGCGCGGAAATACCTGTCGCCGGAAAACCTGACCGTCTCCGCGGTCCTGCCGGCCGGGCAGGGGGGACTCCTGGACCGGGAAGAGGTCCGGAAGATCGCTCTGGAGGCCCAAGCCGCGGCGGCCGCGACGGGGAAGGCGGAAGAGGGCAAGGGCGCGGTGGTGAAGGAGGTCCTTCCCAACGGAATCCGCGTCATTGTCCGGGAGAACCGCACCGTCCCGGTGGTCGCCGTCGAAGCGGGATTCCTCGCGGGGGTGCGCGCCGAACCGGCGGACAAGGGAGGCGTCTCCGGACTCACGGCGGGCATGCTGACGAAGGGGACGAAGGACCGCTCCGCCCGCGAAATCGCGGAAGCGGTGGAAAACATGGGAGCGGCCCTTTCGGGCACCTCCGGCCGCAACATGTTCGGACTGCAAGGGAAGTTTCTCCGGCGGGATTTCCCGCAGGGGTTCCGCCTTTTCGCGGAGTCCCTCCGGGAGCCCACCTTTCCCGCGGAGGAGTTGGATAAGAAGCGGCGGGAAGTATTGGGAGCGCTGAAGCAGCAGAAGGACCAATTGACGCAGGCGACGTTCCTCCTCTTCCTTGCGGCGCACTACGGCGCGCATCCGTACGCGCGCAACCCGTTGGGGACGGACAATTCGGTCCGCGCGATGACGTCCGCCGACCTGCATGCCTTTTACGGGCGGTGGGCGGACCCGCGGAACATGGTGATCGCGGTCTCCGGAGATATCGGCGTGGACGAGGCGCTCGCGGCCGTCCGCGACGCGTTCGGCGATTTCCCGAAACGTCCGGGGTTCGAGCCGTTGGGGGGTATCGCGGTGCCTCCGCTCGAGGGGGTGCGCAAGGAAGAGGAGCAGCGGGAGAAGCAGCAGGCCCATTTCGTCATCGGGTACCCCGGGGCGCGCTTCACCGACCCGGACCGGTACGCGCTCGACGTGCTCGGTTCGGCCCTCGCCGGGATGGGCGGGCGCCTGTTCTTAAACCTGCGGGACAAGAAATCCCTCGCGTACTCCGTCACCTCCTTCTCGTCCGAGCAGGTGGATCCCGGTTTCTTCGCCTTCTACATGGGGACGAGCGCGGACAAGCTCGACGTTGCGATCGCCGGCACGCTGAAGGAGATCGGGGAAGTGAAGAAAGACGGAATCACGCGGGAAGAGCTCGAGCGGGCCAGGAAATGGATGATCGGGACGTACGAGATCGGCCTCCAGAGCAACTCCTCCTACGCCGCCAAGATGGTGTATAACGAACTGTACGGGGTGGGGTATGAAGAGACCTTCGACGCTCCGGACAAGATCGCCGCGGTTACGTTGGCGGACGTGAACCGCTTGGCGGCCGGCGTTCTCGAAACCGACAAATACACGATCGCGATCCTTCGGGGGAAATGAAGGGTGGGCATATTCCCGCCCGTTTCCCATCATATTGTTGCATGCCCGCATCCTCATGTGTGCAACAAATCGTGGTAGCCCTTCGTTGCCAACGAAGGGCATGGGAGGAAAATAGACGACTATCGCTTTGAATTCAGTGCCGATTTCATTGATGCACCGGTTTTTGTGGTGTGTGGCATCCTCCTTGCCAATAAGATACTTCCGCATATCGGGAGAACATTCCCTCTCGAACAGAACAAGGAGATCCAGATGGCCGGACCCACCCGAAACCGCTCCTTCCTCTTTTCCCGCAAGGCGGTGTTTCCCCTCCTGTTCGTCGCCTCGGTATTCCCTGCGCCGGTCCATGCCCTGGACAGCGTGGATTTCCCGCAGGCGGTGGCCCGCGCCTTCCGGGGGAACCCCTCCCTGGCGGCCGCCGGCTTCGATTACGCCGCGGCGCAACAGGACGCCAGGATCGCCAGAGGATTCCTCCTCCCTGGGCTGGTTTTCGAGCACCGCTTCGTTCGGACCAACCTGCCGGCCGAGGCGTTCGCCCTCAAGCTCAATGAAGGGAAACTCGCCCAGGCGGACTTCCAGGACGTGAACAATTTCAACGATCCCGCTCTCCGCAACGATTTCATCACCACCCTGTCCATCGAGCAGCCGCTCTTCGCGCCCGGGGCGTACGTGGGGCACAGGATGGCCAAAACGGAAGGCGAGGCGAAGCGGCTCGAACTGTCCCGCGCGAAGGAGGAAACGGTCTACCGGGTCCTGGCCGCGTATCTCGACGTTTTGACGGCGAAGGCATACCTTGCCGTCGCGGAACGGGAACTCTTCGATTCCGGGGAGCACCTGCGCATCTCCGAGGCCGCGGAGAGGGCGGGGACGGGGCTGTCCTCCGACGTCCTGCGTGCGAAGGTGTCCGTCGCGGCGGCGGAAGCCGGGAAGGTGGGCGCGGAAAACCGGCTGGAAATCGCGCGGAGGGCCCTGGCGATGTCGATGGGGGAAACGGGGGCCGCGCCGGTGGACGCCTCCGGGCCGCCCCCGGAATTTCCCGATCCCGGGACCTTGGAGGAACTCCAGGCCGCGGCTTCGGGGCGCGCGGATCTGCAGGCGGTATCCGTGCGGGTGAAAAACGCCGGGAACAACGAGGCGCTGCGGAAGACGGAATACCTGCCCACGGTAGGGCTGCTCGGCGCGTACCAGCTGGATGCCGAGAGCGGGCCGCTGGAATCGGACAACCGGAGCTGGAAAGTCGGGGTGGGATTGAAGTGGAACCTCTTCGACGGGTTGCGGCGGGAGTCCGGCGTGTCCAAGGCGGCGTTCGAGCGGCGGAAAGCGGAGGAATATTACCGGGGGGAGAGGGACCGGGCGGCGTTCCAGGTGACCGAGGCGTACCTGGGCATCCGTGAAGCGGGGCGAAGGGTGGAGATCGCCCGCGCGGCGGTTGCCTCGGCGGAAGAGGGGGTGCGGCGGATCCGGGTCCGGTACGAAAACCAGCTGGGCCGGATGATCGACCTGCTCGACGCCCAGGCGGCGCTCCGCCAGGTGCGCGCCGACGCGGTGAAGGCGGATAACGACCTGCGCCACTCCCGCGCCCGCCTGATGTACGTTTCGGGCACGCTTCTTCCGTGGGCGGCGCCGGCGGGAAAGGGAAACGGACAATGAGGGGGACTGCGTCGATGACCGGTTATGGCGTGCGCGTTGCTTTGGTCCTAGTGCACCGTCTCGCAAATATCTTGACGCATCGAGAGCGTCGATGCGCCGCGCCGGCAAGGCGCGCAAGTGAAGGCGTACCGGGAGAGTACGGCGAACTTGCGCAACGAAGCCGGAGCGGATGCAGCGGCGCTCGAATGCCAAGATATTTGCGAGGCGGTGCACTAGCGGCGGCGGTCCTGCTCGCCGCCTGCGGGGGGAAGGAAAAGCACGGCCCGAATGCCCCGCCCCGCCCCGTCGTGTCGGGAGTGGAAGTGGTCGCGGTGCAGCCGGTCTCCAGGGATACCGTCGTGGAAGCGATGGGGACGGTGCGGGCGAAGACGACCGCCGCCGTGGCGCCGCAGATGATGGGGCGGTTGACGGCGGTCCTCGTTTCGGAAGGTTCGCGGGTCGCGGCGGGCGCGGTCCTGGCGGCCATCGACGACCAGGCGGCCCGCGCGCAGCTCGCCTCCGCGGAGGGGGCGGTGGCGGAGGCCGAGGCGGCGCTGGAGGAAGCCGAACGCGCCGTCGCCCAGGCGGAGGCCGGGAAGGCGCTCGCCGGGAAGACGCACGAGCGTTTCCGGAAGCTGCTCGACGAGAAGGCCGTAACGCAGCAGGAGTACGACGAAGTCGAGATGAAGCGCACCGTCGCGGTGAAGGAGCACGAGAGGGCGCTTCGGAAGGTCGCCCAGGCGGACGCCAGGATCGTCCAGGCCAGGGGCGCGGCGGACGCCGCCCGGACCCTGCTCGGCTACGCAAAGGTGACCGCGCCGTTTTCCGGGGTGGTGGTCGAGAAGAAGGCGGACGCCGGGTCGATGGCCGTCCCCGGGGCGCCCCTTTTCGTGGTGGAGGATCCGAGGCGGCACCGGCTCGAGGCGTCCGTCTCCGAAACGTATCTTCCCCTGCTCAAGGCCGGCTCGCCCGTGGGCGTGGTCCTGGACGACGCGCCGGACAAGGAGATCCCCGCCGCCGTCACGGAGGTCGTCCCGGCGGTCGATCCGGCCACCCGGACGTTCACGGTGAAGGTGGACCTGCCGCCGGGAAAGGCGCGGACAGGGCAGTCCGGCCGGCTCCGCTTCGCGGCGGGGAAAGGGACGGTGCTCGCCGTCCCGAAGCGGGCGGTCACGCATGCGGGCGGGTCGGAGGGCGTATTCGTCCTGGAAGGGGCGGATAACGTGGCCCGGCTGGCGGTCATCACCACGGGGGCCGCGTTCGGGGACCGGGTGGAGGTGCTGTCGGGGCTGCCGGCGGGGGCGCGGATCGCCGTCTCTTCCCTGGACCGGATCGTCGAAGGCGCCGTCGTGGAAGCGGCGAAATGAGCGGCTCCGGGGGGAACGAACGCCGCGGGATCGCGGGCCGGATCGCGGCGGCGTTCATCGAGTCGCGCCTCACGCCCCTGGTCGTCCTGGCGTCGGTCCTCCTCGGCCTGGGCGCGGTGCTCCTGCTGCCTCGGGAGGAGGAGCCGCAGATCGTCGTCCCGATGATCGACGTGTTCGTGCAGATGCCCGGCGCGTCGGCCAAGGAAGTGGAGGAGCGCGTCACCCGGCCGATGGAGAAGCTCCTCTGGGAGATCCCCGGGGTCGAGTACATCTATTCCACATCTTCGCCCGGGCAGTCGATGGCGATCGTACGGTACAAGGTCGGCGAGGACGAGGAGAACGCCATCGTCCGGCTGAACCAGAAGATGTTCGCCAACTTCGATCTCATCCCTCCGGGCGCGACGCAGCCGCTGATCAAGCCGCGCTCCATCGACGACGTCCCCATCCTCGCCCTCACACTCTCCGGGGACCGGTACGACGCGTTCACGCTGCGGCGGATCGCCTCCCGCCTCCATGACCAGATCAAGACGGTACCCGACGTTTCGGAGGTGAAGATCATCGGAGGGCAGCGCCGGCAGCTCCGGGTGATCCTCGATCCGGCGAGGATGGCGTCGCGCGGGGTCGCCCCCGCGCCGCTCGCCCGGCTGCTCGGGGAGGCCAACCGCCAGCTGCAGGCGGGCGGCATCGCCTCGGGGAACCGGGAGTACCTGGTCTCCACCGGCGGGTTCCTGCGGAACGCGGAGGACGTGGGCGCCGTGGTGGCGGGCGTCTCGGGCGGGCGTCCCGTGTACCTCCGGGACGTGGCGATGATCGTCGACGGCCCCGAGGAGCCCGCGGACTACGTCTTCTTCGGGCAGGGGGCCGCGGCCCGCACGGGCGGCGCGGCCGTTTCCCCCGCCGTGACGATTTCGGTGGCGAAGCGGAAGGGGACCAACGCGATCGACATCGCGCACAAGGTGCTGGGAAAAGTGGACGGCCTCAAGGGAACGCTCCTGCCCGGCGATGTCCGCCTCACCGTCACGCGGAACTACGGCGAGACGGCGGCGGAGAAGTCGAACGAGCTCCTCCTGCACATGCTGATCGCGGTCGTGTCGGTCTCGATCCTCATCTGGATCACCCTGGGGATGCGGGAGGCGGGGATCGTGGCCACGGCGATCCCGGTCACCCTCGCCCTCACCCTGACCGTCTTCTACCTCACCGGCTACACGTTGAACCGGGTGACGCTCTTCGCCCTCATCTTCTCCATCGGGATCCTCGTGGACGACGCGATCGTGGTGGTGGAGAACATCGTGCGCCATTACCGTCTTCCGGAGAACCGCGGCCGGTCCGTGATCGGGATCGCGGTCAAGGCGGTGGACGAGGTGGGGAACCCGACGATCCTCGCCACCTTCGCGGTGATCGGCGCCATCCTTCCGATGGCGTTCGTCCGGGGGCTGATGGGACCCTACATGCGGCCCATTCCGGTGGGGGCCACGGCGGCGATGCTCTTTTCGCTCGTGGTGGCCTTCGTCGTCACCCCGTGGGCCGGCGTACGGCTCCTGCGCCGGGAGGAAGGCGAAGGGCACGCCCATGCCGCGGAAGGGTACTCCACCCGCCTCTACCGGAAGGCCATGGACCGCCTTCTGCACCGTCCCGCCTGGCGCTACGGTTTCCTGCTGCTCGTCGTCCTGCTGCTCCTCGGATCGGCCTCGCTCGTCGCGCTCGGATGGGTGAAGGTGAAGATGCTCCCGTTCGACAACAAGAGCGAATTCCAGGTGGTGGTCGACATGCCGGAAGGGTCGACCCTCGAAAACACCGCCGCCGCCGCGCGGGAGATCGGCGCCGTGGTCGCCGGCGTCCCCGAGGTGAAGGATTACCAGATCTACGCGGGCACCGCCTCCCCCTACAACTTCAACGGTCTCGTGCGGCACTACTTCCTGCGCCGGGGCCCGCACGAGGCGGACCTGCAGGTGAACCTGGCGCCGAAGGGGGAACGCGAGGCCCAGAGCCACGAGATCGCCACGCGGGTGCGCCCCGCGATCCAGGCGGCGGCCGCCCGGTACGGCGCGAACGCCAAGATCTCGGAGGTCCCGCCGGGACCGCCGGTCCTTCAGACCCTGGTGGCCGAGGTGTACGGCCCCGACTATCCCGGCCAGATCGAGGTGGCGCGGAAGATCCGGGCGGTGTTCGAGAAGTCCGAGGGCGTGGTGGATACGGATTGGTACGTGGAGGCCGACCAGCCGCGGTACCGCTTCGAGGTGGACCAGGTGAAGGCGGCGCTGAACGGCGTGACGACTTCGCAGGTTGCCGAGACGCTCCGGCTGGCGGTCGCCGGGATGAACGCCGGCATCCTGCACCTGCCTCTGGAAAAGGAGGACGTCCCGATCGTGCTGCGCCTCCCGAGGGCGGAGCGGTCGAAGCTCGACGGCCTGAAAGCCGTCCGGGTGGCCGGCGGGCAGGGGAACCTCGTGCCCCTCGGCGAACTGGTGCGGGTGAAGGAGGAGATCGCCGGGAAGAGCATCTTCCACA
>JAJZRM010000120.1 GCA_021802685.1 Deltaproteobacteria bacterium
GCCGCGCGGTTCGACGCGGTCCTCGCCTCCGGAAGAGACTCGCGCCATCGCCGGGGGCATAACGGCACGTAATCGTTTCTTCCACTGGGAACTTGAGTTTCCCGACGTTTTTCGGGTCGAGGGTTCCGGCTTTGATGCCGTTCTCGGCAACCCGCCGTGGGATGTCGCCAAGCCCAACTCCAGTGAGTTCTTCTCGAATATTGATCCGATGTACCGCTCCTACGGAAAGCAGGATGCACTCCGGTATCAGTCGGATTTCTTCAGCGATACGATTATCGAGCGCGACTGGATCGATTACTGCGCCGACTTCCGGGCGCAGTCGAATTTCATGAGTTACGCCGCGAGTCCGTGCGGCGATCCCGTGGAGAACGACTCGAGCCAGGACCGCTTTACGATCGCGCGAGGCCACGACAACCACACCCTCCATGCACGATGGCGCGCGGCACGCGAGAAGAACCGCGGTTTCGCGGATCCCGGCCATCCATTCCATCATCAGGGCTCGGCGGACATCAACCTGTACAAGGCGTTTCTCGAACAAGCCCACGCACTCCTACGCCCCGGCGGGCGTATGGGATTCATCGTGCCTTCGGGCCTTTACTCCGATCACGGGACCGGAGATCTGCGGCGGCTCTTCCTCGACCATTGCCGTTGGGAGTGGCTATTTAACTTCATCAACTGGAACGGGATCTTTCCTTCGATCTATTACCGCTTCAAGTTCAACACAGTCATCATGCAAAAAGGCGACTCGACGGAAGCGATAAAAACAGCGTTTGTACGGACTTGCCTCGAAGACTGGGAGCGCGCCGAGGAGCTGGCAACGCCATACACCCGCGAGCAGGTCGAGCGGTTCAGCCCTCGATCGAAGGCGATCCTCGAAATCCAGTCGCCGCGCGACCTGGAGATCCTGGAAAAGATCTATTCGAACTCCGTCCTCCTCGGCGATGACGGCCCTGATGGATGGGGGATCCGGTACGCCAGAGAATTCGACATGACCAACGACTCCAAACTCTTCCCGCCGCGTCCGAAGTGGGAGGAGCAGGGGTATCGTCCTGACGAGTACAGCCGCTGGCTCAAAGGCGACTGGCGCCCGATGGACGAGTTGTGGGCGGAGCTCGGCATCGATCCCACGCGGGTGGTCCCTCTCGATCCCGCGACCGAAGGCGATCTCGCTGCCCGGGCTTCAGAGGTTCAGCGTACGCCGTGGCGCCTCAGATGCGCCCAGCCGCCGTACGATGGTCTCCCCATCCCGCGCGCGGACATCCCCGCTGGCATCATCCTGTCGCGTGAGGGCGATGCGTGGATCCGCGAGGAGCGAGCCGAGGATGTGGCATTGCCCCTTTACGAGGGCCGGATGATCGGCCAGTTCGACTTCAGCCAGAAGGGCTGGGTCAGCGGAAAGGGACGATCTGCGGAGTGGCGGGAGATCCCTTGGGAAATGAAGAGGGTCGAGCCTCAATTCCTCATGAGTAGCGAATCCTACCTGGGCGCCGTAGATCGGGAAGGGAATCCTAAGGCGTTGCGTGGTATAAAGCTTGGCTTCATGGCGGTTGGATCTTCTACAAATGCTCGCACGATGATCGCCGGTTTTATTCATGACAGTCCTTGTGGCAATGCGGTTCCTCCTCTACGTCCGAAACGAGCGCCCCTTACTCCCGTCTTGGGTATGGTCCTCAATAGTCTTGGTTTTGATTACGCCATGCGTTGTCGGCTCGCAGGTCTTAACCTTAATTATTTTGTAATTGCGGAATCACCATTACCGCGAGTCGATAAACTTAATCTTGATCAAATGACAAAATTGGCGAGCCGGACGTCCATGAGCAGCCCTTTATTTGCCGATATGTGGGTATATCATGCGTCACAGCTCCATGGATGGAGAGCCAATTGGGTTCTCACTCCCAGTGAACGGACGAGAGTGTTGGCAGCGTGTGACGCGATTTCGCTCGGTTTGCTGGGTTTTGACTTACCGTCCGTTATTTATGCCCTTAGAGGATGCGATTTCTCATACTCGGGCGCCGATGATGTCCGTATCAAATCGCTAAACCCGAATGGCTTCTGGCGCGTCGACAAAGACAAGGATCCGGAGTTGCGGCACACCGTCCTCACGCTTGTCGCCTTCCATGATCTTGAAGAGAAAATCCGCGACTGCGGCGGAGACCGCGAGAAGGGAATCGAGGCGTTCCTCAACCAGAATGGTGAGGAGGGATGGATGCTGCCCGAGACGTTGCGCCTGGCCGACTACGGACTCGGCCACGATGAGCGGGCAAAGCATCACCAGCCCATCACCAGCCGCCTGGGTCCCCGTTTTTACGATTGGCAACTCGCCCAGACGGCCGGGGAGTCCTGGCGCGAGTGCCGACTTCATGCCCGAAACCTTCTCGGCGAGGCCGGGTATCTCCAGCTGCTCGCGGAGTTGGAGGCGGGGCAAAGGGGGGAAACCGTGGCACCATCCCATCCGGCCGGGCTGCAAAACTCCGCGAATAGACAAGGAAATCTTTTTTGACATTGCTTTCCGCGGCGAGTCTATTTATATTTATGGCGTAACTCTTAATAACGAATGCCGCTTTCAAGCTGAGTTTAACAAGGCAGCCTATGAAGCGTGGCCTGACAGGAAGGTACGAAGTACAGACAGTCGGAGGAGAAACCGTCCGCGCGTTTGTCCCCCTGCCGCTTCCCCCCGATCCCCCGCTAGTCCTTGAAGGACATCTTCAGTCGCTCCTTGAAAAAGCGTCTCTTGCCCTTGGACGCCTGGACAGCGTCTCGATGCTCCTTCCCGACACCCACCTCTTTCTGTATACGTACGTCCGCAAGGAGGCGGTGCTTTCCTCGCAAATCGAGGGGACCCAGTCCTCGCTGTCCGACCTGCTGCTCTTCGAGTTGGAGCAGGCGCCGGGTGTGCCCTTCGACGACGTGGTAGAGGTGTCGAATTACGTATCCGCGCTGGAACATGGCCTTGTCCGTCTCAGGGGCGGCTTCCCGTTAAGTTCGCGCCTGATTCGCGAGATCCACGGCGTTCTCCTTTCCCGCGGCCGGGGAAGCGAGAAGGAACCGGGAGAGTTCCGACGTAGCCAGAATTGGATCGGCGGAAATCGTCCCGGGAATGCAACCTTTGTTCCCCCGCCCCACATAGAGGTCGCCGGTGCGATTTCCGACCTCGAGCGTTTCCTTCACGACGAAAAGGACGGCCTGCCCGTACTCGTCAAGGCGGCTCTGTCCCATGTGCAGTTCGAAACGATTCACCCGTTCCTGGACGGCAATGGCCGCGTCGGGCGTCTGCTTATTACGTTCCAGCTTTGTCATGCCGGCGTCTTGCACGAGCCCCTTCTCTATTTGAGCCTGTTCTTCAAGCAGAACCGCGCGGAATATTATCGTCTTCTGGGAGAGGTCCGAAAGGACGGTGACTGGGAGGCCTGGATCGCATTCTTCCTTGAAGGCGTCGCGCAAACCGCGGAAGGTGCCGTTGCCACGGCCCGCCGGCTTGCGGCGATGTTCGAGGAAGATCGGGCTCGCATCCAGGCCCATGGCCGTAAAGCCGGGTCCGCCCTGCGGGTTCACGAAGCGCTCAAGTCCCGTCCTTTGGTCACCTTGCAGGATGTGGGGCAACGCGCAGCCCTCTCATTCCCGGCCTCCGCCGCGGGAATGGCGCTGCTCTCCGAGCTTGGCATCATCCGGGAGCTCACCGGGAAGAAGCGCAACCGCGTGTTCGCCTACTCCCGATACCTCTCGATCCTCAACGAAGGGACGGAAGCGCTTTGACCGGTACGAGGTGCGAATGGCGCTGAACCCGATCGTTTTCACCGAGAAGATCGTACGCAGCTTCCTGCGCTATCAGTTGACGGCCTATCCCTTCGCCGATCCCCGCCTGCACTCCCAGATGCGGCGGCTCCTGTCGCTGGATGAGACGCGCCGTTCTCCGCTCTTGAAGGGGCCGTACGTCAGTCTGTCGCGTCCGTTCCGTCAAGGAGCGGCTGTCCAATCGCTCGTGGACGAAGGAATATTCCATCCGCACATGCGCCAACGCATCCCGAGTGGAATCACGCATGTGTACGGGCACCAGGAAGAGGCCATCCGCGCGATTCACGCGGGACGGACGACGCTGGTCTCCACCGGCACCGGGTCCGGAAAGACGGAATGTTTCCTCTACCCCATCGTCAGCAAATCCTTGAAGCTTCGCGATGAAGGTGCTCCGGCCGGCATCAGCGCGATCATCGTCTACCCGATGAACGCACTTGCAGAAGACCAGCTTGGACGCTTGAGGTCATTGCTGGCCGGAACCGGTATCCCGTTCGGGATGTATGTGGGCAAGACGCCGGAACGTGAGAACGAGGTCGCCGGGATCCGGTTGCCGGCCGGCGCGTCTCGTGCGGACTACGAAGCGCGACTGGCCGAGGTCCGCCGGGAGAAGCGCAGCGAAACCGTCTACCCGCCCGAAGAGGTCCGCTCTCGAGAGATGATGCGCAAGCCAGGCCACCAACCCCGAATCCTGCTTACCAACGTGAAACAGCTCGAGCTGCTTCTGACCCGCCAGCGAGACGTCGAGCTGTTTTCCGGCGCCCGCCTGGACTTCCTCGTTTTCGATGAAGCGCACACCTTCACCGGAGCGCATGGGGCCGAGACGGCGTGCCTCATCCGTCGCCTGCGTGCGTTCTGCGGCCGTGACGCCCGGGACACCGTCTGCGTCGCCACCTCCGCGACGATCGTCGATCGCGGCAATCCGGACGCGGCCCGTGACTTCGCTTCACGGTTTTTCGGCGTATCGAAGGAATCCATTGCAGCGGTGGGCGAGGCCTACGAAGGCGAAGTGTGGTCGGAGAGTCGGATCATCCCACCGGCTCCCGGAAAGGATCCCGGACCTCTTCTTGACGACTGCGTCCGTGCAATAGAGGATTCATCCGGCGACGGGAGGGACATCCGGACGGTCTATCGCAATCTTTCCGGCACGGATCTCTCCGCCGGCCATTGGCCCGAAGCTCTCCATACGGCGCTGTCGAAAAACGAGGTCGTCTACCGGTTGAGTGAAGTCCTTGGGCGTCCGTGCACGTTGCACGACCTCCCGGCAGAGCTTGAGAAGGCGGCGGGTCGCCCGGTAACGGAGGCGGAGATTCTTTGCTGGCTTACACTTGGCGCCGCGGCGAGGTGCGAGGGGCGCCCGCTTCTGCGTCCCGTCGTTCACGGCTTCGTGCGGGGCATCAGCGGCGCGGTGGTCAGTTTCCCCGAGAACGAGGACGGGCCCCGTCTGTGGTTGGCCGCCGAGGATGAAGTCGAGGCCGGGGGCAAGGAGGATCCCCATGCGCATTTTCCGCTGACGACCTGCACAACCTGCGGACAGCATTATTTCGTGACGTTTCTGAAAGACTTCGAGTTTACGGGGAAAGTGCCGGGAGGGGGAGAGGCCTCCGGCAAGAGCTCTTTCTGGGAGCCACTGGAGGAGTCTCGAGGCGGATGCCGACTGGTTCTCCTCGATCGCATTGTTGGCGGAAGCGAAGACGAAGAGATGGAGGAGCACGATCGCATCGCTGCACTTCACTTCTGTCGCCGGTGCGGGGCTGCACATCCGGAGGCGGCGATCCGTTGTCTTCACTGCGGTGTTGCCGGCAATACCTTTGTCCTGTATGCCGTGAGGCAGAAGAAGGACAACCCCGGAGTTCTGGCAAGTTGCTTGTCCTGCGGCGCCGCCGGACGGCGGATCGGGAGCAACTACCGGGAGCCCGCCCGCCCTGTTCGTGCGACCAACGTCGCCGACGTGCACGTCCTCGCGCAAGACATGGTGCATCACTCGGAACGGCCGCGGTTACTGGTGTTCTGCGACAACCGCCAGGATGCCGCTTTTCAAGCGGGCTGGATGAAGGATCATGCCCGCCGCTTCCGGTTGCGTGCGCTCATGGCCGACGGCATGAAGGGGACCCCCGTTTCCGTGGGGGATCTGGCGATGCATATCGACGACATCCTCGAAAAAGACGTCTCGCTTTCGCGGGCGCTTGTTCCCGAGGTCTGGCAGGTCGTCCGGAAGGAAGGAGGGGGCGGGCGCCATGAACAGGAGCGCCGAAAGTTCCTCCGGATCCAGGTGCTGCGTGAGGTAACGCTTTCGTCACGGCAGGCGATCGGCCTCGAGCCGTGGGGCCGGATGAAAATCGACTATGAAAGGCTCGACGGTTCCCTTCCGTGGATTCAGGAACACGCACATCGGCTCGGCATGCCCCCCGAGGATTTGAGGGACGGCGTTGCCAGCCTCCTCGATTACCTGCGGCGAAAGAGGGTGCTGCACGACCCTGACCGGGAGATCTTCACGAAGTACTGGATGGACGGCGATCTCGAGGTGCAGCAGGGCTACCTCCCCCAGGTCGGCGGTCCCGTCGGGACCAAACTGCGCCGCGGCGATCAGGAAAAGGCCGAGCTCGTCACCCAGTGGCTCAGCGAGCGAGGCGACACGACCGTCCGCCAGATGGCGAAGAAGTGGGGAGTCGCTCCGGAAGGCATTGATGCATTTCTCGAGGGATTGTTCAGGTTCCTGGTCGAACGGCGGCTGCTCGTGCCCGTGACCCTGAAAGGATCGAAGGGGAATCCGCTCCCCATCGTGAGTGGCGTGTACCAGGTCGATGCGGACTGCCTGCGGCTTGCGCCGAACCACGGTGTTTGGCGATGCAGGAGCTGCCGTCGGCGCACCACCCGGCGCACACCGGGGCGGTTCTGTCCGGCATGGCGATGCAATGGGGAACTCGAATTCGTAAGGGAGGATCCGGACAACTACGATCTGCAGGTGCTGGACCAGGGCTACTCGATGCTGCGACCCGAGGAACATACCGCCATGGTCCCCCACGACGAACGGGAGCGGCTGGAGAATCTGTTCAAGGGGGAGTCGGACGCAGTCAACGCCTTTGTCTGTACGCCGACCCTTGAACTTGGCGTTGACATCGGCCAACTGGATGCTGTTCTGATGCGAAATGTCCCTCCGCTCCCTGCCAACTACTGGCAGCGTGCCGGGCGGGCCGGGCGTCGCCACCGGATGGCGGTTGATATGACCTACTGTCGGCCCGTGTCACACGACCGGTCCTACTTCGCAGAGCCACTGAAGCTGCTTGCGGGCCGGGTCGACCCGCCGGCGTTCAACCTGAGAAACGACCTCATGGTCGCCAAGCATACGCATGCGACGATCATCACGAGGTTGCACCAGTACACCCGTGACCTCGCCCGGCCGGAGACGGAGCGTCGGGAGATCGAGGATATGCTCCGGACCTGCCTGCCGGATCAGGTTTCGCGCTATTTATTCGAGGATGGCCGGTTAAGGGAAAGACCCTTCGACCTTTCTCCCCTTCGATCGCTGATCGCCCGGAACGCCGACGACCTTGCTGCATATGTGGAAAGGGCATTCCGCCAGGGATGGCCCCGCGAGGATGCGGAAGTGACGCATCCGGAAGCGTTGAAAGGTCACGTAGCCGGAATGGTGGAGGGGCTTGAAGAGGTCATCGGGCGCCTCAGGCGACGGCTCCGCTGGGCCATGGAGCAGATAAGACGTCTCAACGGTGTGCGCGAGCGGCAGGGCGATCTGGATCCGGAGGACGAGGCGCTGTTCCGTCGCTGCGACGGGCTCGTGAAGCGCCTCAAGGGCACCGCGAAGCGCCGTAGACGCGAAGCGGAAGGATACGATGACATCAACACTTACGGCGTGCTTTCCGCCGAAGGCTTCCTGCCCGGATACGGGCTCGAGGTGGGCTCCGTGCTGGGGACCGCCGAGATACCTTTCTGGCGCCTGGGCGCGATGGAATTTGCTTTGCCAAGGCCGCCAAGCGTCGCCTTGAGGGAGTACGTTCCCGGCAACCTGATTTATGCCAACGGGAATCGCTTCGTGGCCCGCCGCTTCCATCG
>JAJZRM010000121.1 GCA_021802685.1 Deltaproteobacteria bacterium
GGGCGGAAGTCCGGCGGCAGCTCGGCGGCCAGGAGATCACCCCGGGAGGAGATACCTGCCGAATTGAAGGCGCAGGTCGACCGGGAATTCCTCAGGCGCCACTACGAGCGGTGGCCCGACGAGCCGGTGCCGGCGCTCGGAGGGAAAACCCCGAAAGCCGCGGTCAGGACGAAGAAGGGTCGTCAGGCGGTGATCGAGCTCCTCAAGGATTTCGAGATTCACGAGGCGAGAAAAGCGTCGAGAGAAGGCGGCGAACCATTCGACTTCGGCTTCCTGTGGAAGCGGCTGGGGTTGGAGAAGAAACGATGACGTTGGCCATGCGGAAAATATAGGCCATAATCTCCGCATGGGGTGCGGTGAATGAGCAATTATACATATGATTTAGCGGACTGGCGGAACGCGACGCTTACTACGGCGGGTTGGAGGAAACGCAGAAGGGAACGCTCGACATCACGGAGCGCCTCGGCTGGTTTTTGGGGTGCCTGGACCGTTCCTTCGACGAGGCGGAGAGAACGCTTGCCGCGGTGTTCCGGAAGGCCCGTTTCCGGGGCTCCCACGGCGGGGCGTCGTTCAACGAGCGGCAGAGTCTCATGCTCAACAAGTTGCTGGACGGGATCGAGGGCAAACTGACCTCGTCGAAATGGGCGAAGATGGCGAAGTGCTCGCGATACTGGGCTGCGCGACATCGCCGACCTCGTGGACCGCGGCATCCTGTCGAAGGACCCGGCCGGGGGCCGAAGCACAAACTACTCTCTGGTCCAGCCGGAATAAGCCGCCAGGAATGCCAGAGCCCCCGAAAGGGGGCTTATTCATCGGGGGCGGAGGCAACAGCGGTTTTTTAGGATTCCACGAGCAGTTTTTTCAGCCGGTCCGGTTCCAGCGGTTTCACCAGGAAGGCGAGCGGCTTGAGTTCCTCCGCCGCCCGGACGGTTTTATCGTCGTCGTAACCGGTCATGAAGATCACCGGGATCCCCAGGCGGCCGATGATCTCCCGGGCGGCGGCCAGCCCGTCGATCGAACCGTGGATGGTGATGTCCATGAGGACGACGTCCGGCTTTTGCGACTCCGCGGCCCGGATCGCGTCCTCGCCGCTCGTCACGATGTCCAGGACGGAGCAGCCCCACCCCGGTATCGCCTCGGCAAGGGCCATTGCATGGATGACCTCGTCCTCGACGATGAGCACCTTCCGGGCCATGTTACGTCCGTTCCACGGGTTTTCGCCTGACCTCCACCGCTCCGAGATGCCGCCGGACCACAATCGCAAAATTGTATACGAGTTTCAAGCCCGGCGATCCGGTGCGTGGCGGATCGTGATCCCGCATGCCTATTCCAGGGCCTTGTCGGTCATCGCGTCGAGCGCCTTTTCCAGCGCCTGGACCGCATCGTCCTTCCCTCGGATCCCGTGGCGCTCCTTCAGGTATGACGGCGCGTTGTAGCCGAGCCATACCTTGCCGTTCGCGTCCTCCCATGCCAGCGCCTTGAACGGCAGGTCGATGGCAACCGTGGGGGCGGCCACCATCAAGGGAGTTCCCCCCTTCGGATTCCCGAAGATCAGGAGTTGCGTCGGCCGCATCTTGAGCCCGACTTTCTCCGCCTCTGCCGCGTGGTCGATTCGGGCGAAGACCGTCATCCCCTTCGATTGCAGGACCGTCACCAGGCGGTCCAGCGTTTCCGGGACCAAATAACGGCTGGGTTTGCCGATAAACCCCTCCGATCCGGCCCATGCGTTGAATCCAACCAGCAGCAGCGCGATCGCCAGAACGGTTTTCCGCATCATGCCCCTCTGACCCTCCATGATTCCGGAGATATTCTCCGGGGATTTTATGGCGCGTTGATTCGCCAGTCGTAGTCGTACGAGATCTTCCCGCGGAACTCCTTCAACCGGCTTGCGATGTCGGGGGCTGCATATTGTCGCAGGTGGCGGAGAACGGCCTCGTCGGATTCCCCGAAATCCGCCTGGAACCAATCGTAGATACTCGACAGATAAAGCCTCTCCCCCGCAAACCGGACCCCCCTTGAGTGGTTCACGTACTCCCGGGCCCACTTCTCCAGGAGGAGTTCCATGTTCTCCGGGGTGTACGCTTGCGGTTGAAGGTTGGGGCATCCCAGGCTTGCGCAATTGACGGCGTAATGGACCCGGTTGTCCTTCCACAAGGGGCGCAGGATCCGGTGCTCCATGTCGTCCAGGCTCACGGCCTGTCCCTGGATCGTCAGCAGTTTCGCCCCCCCAGGGGCCGCGGCTGAAAATCCCCGGGGAGATGTCGATGTCCCGGATGCTCTCCACCGGGTAATGATCGAGCACGACCTTGACCGTCAAGGCATTGTACAGGTTGATCCAGTACGCCTTCTGCCCTGACCGGTTGAGCCGTGTCACTTGCACCGTCTGGAGGTATCGGACATAGTCGTCCAGCGCCTTCCTGTCGTCCGGCGTCACGGAAGCGTACCGCGCCCGGTGGATGCCGGTCGAGTGGCCCGTCTCGATGTACTTTTTCAGAAACCGGTCCCAGGGAGCATGATCCACCCGCTCCGTTGCCGCGGAATCGCCGGCCGCCCAGAAAGGCCACGGCTCGGCCTTCGGAGCGGCGGCGGCCGGGGCGGCGCCGAGCGCAAGAAGCAGCACCGGGAGAAGGAGCGAGGATCCGATTCCCGCCGATGTGCTCCTCCCCGCCCCCTTGGCGGACCCGCGCACCGCGTCACTTCCTTTCCAGGGGGAGGGCGTTCCCTTCCCGGCGCTTCCTCACCGCCTTGACGATTGTGGGCAGGAGGGCGAACAGGCCCAACAGCGCGAACGACCCGAGCACGCGGGGCCCTGCGACCTGGCCCACGCTCTCTATGGCGGCGAGGCTTGCCCCCGCGTTCACGAAGACCAGGCTCCCCGGCAGGATCCCGAACAGCGTGCCCAACGCGTAGGTCCGCAGCGGCAGTCCCGTGACGCCGCACGCCAGGTTGACCAGGAAAAACGGGAACGCCGGGACCAGGCGCAGGAAGAGCAGGTAGGAGAGGCCGTTCTCCCGCAACCCCCGGTCGATCCCTTCCATCCGCCCTCCGAATTTCCTCAACACCCAGTCCCGCAGCAGCGTCCGGCTGACCAGGAACGCCAGGACCGCCCCGATGGTTGCCCCCGTCACGACGAACAGCGTCCCCTGGAGGACCCCGAAGACCGCTCCCGCGGCAAGCGAGAGGATCGCCGCACCCGGAAGGGAAAAAGCCGTCTGGAGGATGTAGATCAGTACGAACCCCGCGGCGAACGGTACGGCGTGCGTCATGCGCAGATCCGCCAGGAGCGCCCGGTTCGCCTTGAGGCTTTCCAGCGTCAGGTACTTCCCCGCGCCGAAGAAGTAAAAAGCCGCCAGGACCCCGGCGAACACCGCGACGAGCAGAATCTTCCGGACCTTCATCCGGCCTCTCCTTCCGGCGTGCACGCCCTCCCCTTCAGGTCGAACAGGAAGCGCAGGATCTTCTTCGTCCGGTCGGAGAACAGCTTTTCCGAGTAGTAGGACCCGGCGGCCTTCTTCGAGATCTCGGCCAGGGTCGGGTATGCATGGACCGCCCCGGCCAGCGTGGACAGTTTCACGCCCCCGTTGACGGCGGCGATCCATTCGTGGATCAGCTCACCGGCATGATGCCCGACGATCTGGCACCCGAGCAGCGCGCCCGATGGGGAGACCAGCACTTTGATCTTGCCTTCGGCCTCCCCTTCCGCCAAAGCGCGGTCGACCTCCCGGAAGTGCGACGTCAGGACGCGGTATTCCACTCCGGCGGCATTCGCCCGCTTCTCGTTCAGGCCGATGCTGGCCACCTCGGGGTCGGTGTACGTGCACCACGGAACCTTCGCGTAGTCCGCCTTCCGGGGCAGCCGGAGAACCGCGTTGGAGAGGGCGATGCCCGCCTCGTACCCTGCCACGTGGGTGAACGGGAACACGCCGTTCACGTCCCCGCAGGCGTAGATGTGGGAAACGCTGGTCCGCATCCGGGAATCGGCGGGAACGCCTCGGGGGGAGAATTCGACGCCGGCCGCCGGAAGCTCCAGCCCCTCCACGTTCGGTTTCCGGCCCGCGGCCACCAGCAGGACGTTCCCCTCGATGGTCCGCGGCTCTCCCTCGCCCTTTGACGGACCTACCCGCAGCAGGATGGAGGAACCGACGGAAGCCGCTTTCATCGCCTTTGTGCCTGTCAGGACCGTAACGCCTTCGGCTTCGAGCCGATTCCGCAGGATCGCGGCGATGTCCGGGTCTTCAGGACCCAGCAGCTGCTCCCCGTATTCGACCACCGTGACCATCGACCCAAGACGGCGGAACGCCTGGGCCATCTCGACGCCGATCGGACCGCCTCCGAGGATCACCAGGTGGCCCGGCAACTCCCGCTGGGAAAAGACCGTCTCATTGGTCCAGTACGGCACATCCGAAAGCCCCTCGACGGGCGGCAGGGATGGGCTCGAACCGGTCGCGACGATCCACGCCCGGGCGGTGAAACGATCGCCGTCCACGGAAACGGTGTGGTCGTCCGTAAACCGCGGCACCCCGAACCGGACCGCGGCGCCGAGCTTGCAGAACCGCTCCGGAGAATCGTGCTCCTGGATCGTGTCGATCACCGACCGCACCCGGGCCATGACCGCGGCGAGATCCACCGGCGGCAGCGCCACCTCGGGAAGTCCGAACTGTTTCGCCCGCCGGGCCAGGGACCAGACCCCCGCCGAACGGATCAGCGTCTTGGAAGGAACGCACCCGAAATGGAGGCAGTCGCCTCCCAGTTTCTTCGCCTTCTCGACGAGGATCGTCTTCGCGCCGAACTGCGCCGCCCCCGCCGCCGCCGTCAGCCCCGCCGCGCCGCCGCCGAGAATCCCGAGATCGTATTCGTACGCCGCCATCGGCCCCTCCTTTCGGTTTCCGCTTGTCCATGAGTCGTTGGCGGCGTAAATACCTTACAAATCCGCATGGGAATCGTTCAATCAATGGATGCGGGGAAAATCCGACAAGTTCCACCCCGTCGGAATCCCGAATGGGTCCGTGAAATCATCCCTCCACCCGGAAGGACGGGTCGGAGATGAACTCCCCCTTGCAGACCGGGCACCGCCCCGGGCTGCTGAGCCGGTGGCGTTTCCGGAACACGAAACCGCAATCGCGGCACCGGGCGGGAACCCGTTCCAGGCGCCGACCCTCCGCGCGAAGGGTTCTCCTTAAATGTTCCAGGTGCTCCCCGATCTCCCGTTCCGGCCTTCGAACCGCCGCGGATATCTCCTTCGTGTTGCAAGGCCCCTGCGAAAGGAGGGAGAGAATCCTGTGCCGGATCGTTTCCGTTTCCTCGGACGGAGTGGGAGGGTCCTTGTGAATTCGCATGCGTCGCCTCCTCCAAGCGATTTTACCGAAACCCGCGGATCCCTTCCAAAACGAGTGGAATCTTAAAAAGACAAACGAGGGAAAACCGAAGAGGAGGATTGCGATGAAATCCCCTTTCGTGATCTGCGGAGCGACAGGCAACGTCGGTTACAAACTCGCGGAGGCCCTTCTGGCCGCAGGGGAACCGGTTCGCGCCATCGGGAGGGAGCGCGTCCGTCTCAGCCCTCTGGCCGCGAAAGGGGCGGAACCTTGGCCGGGCGACATCGAGGATGCGGCGTTCCTGGGGAAGGCGTTCTCGGGCGCCCGCGGCGTCTTCGTCCTGATCCCGCCGAAGCACAATGCCCCCGATTTCCGGGGGTACCAGGCCCATGTGAGCGGGTCCCTCGTTTCCGCCCTCGCGAAGGCACATGTCCCGCGCATCGTCACCTTGAGCAGCATCGGGGCGCACCTGACCGAGGGCACCGGGCCGATCCTCGGATTGCACAACCTGGAGGAAAAGGTGAACAACCTGCCGAACGCGGGAGCGGTCCACTTGCGGGCCGCCTACTTCATGGAAAACCACCTGTGGAGCATCCCCGTCATCCGGGCGCAGGGGGTCAACGGCAGCCCGATCCGGCCCGACGCGGCGATCCCGATGGTCGCGACGAAGGACATCGCGAATGAGGCCGCGCGCCAGATGGCGAGAGGTTCCTTCAAAGGCCACGAGGTCCGCTACCTTCTCGGCCCGGCGGACCTGACGATGTCCGAAGCCACCCGCGTCCTCGGCGAGGCCGTGGGAAAACCGGAGCTGAATTATGTACAGTTCCCGGAGGACGGGTTCCGCCATGCGATGTCCGGAATCGGGATGTCCCGCAGCGTGATCGAGGCGATGATCGAGATGCAGCGGGGCTTCAACGCCGGGAAGATCCGCCCCAGCCGGGAAAGGGACGCCGAGAGCACGACGCCTTCGACCCTGGAAGAGTTCGCGAACGCCGTCTTCGCCCGGGCGTACCGGGCGGCGGCGTGACCCAAAACGACAGCCAGGGGGCCGGATGGGGAAGGCAGGACCCCACTTTCCTCCTCGGAGGCCGCTGGATTGTCGGGGGGGCCGTCCCGGTGGAAATGCTGCGAGAGGGGGCGCAAAAAATCGCCGTCGATCGGAGGCATTGAAATATAGCCGTTACCGACGGCGTGGAAGATGAAAACCGCCCCGAACGAAGAAGCAGAGGGCGACGAAGAATAGCCCCACCCCGGCGTACTGGGCGGGGGTCAGCCCGGCGTACTTCGCGTCGATCAGCCGCAGAAAATCCATGAGGAAACGCGCCGGGACATAGAGGAGCGGGAAGAGGACGAGGAAGAAACCGGGGGGCCGGGCTTTCCGGTTCAGCACGAGGAACGCCGGCACGATCAGCAGCGACGTGTAAAGGAACTCGTACCACCCCAGGTCGTGGAACGCCATCCCCGACAGTTGTTCCTGTCCCGGCAGCTCCGCCAGCCGGCCGGCCGTTCCGTAGAAGTACGTGATATAGTCGCGGGCTCCCGGGGTCGCGAGGCTCACCCCCAACGGGAACGTTGTGATCGTGCCCGGATGGTCGTGTGCGACCGTGCACCCCAACCGGCCGATCGCCCAGGCGAAAGGGAAAACATACGCTATGGCGTCCAGGTACCTCAGGCGGTCGCCCGGGTCGACCCGTTTTTCCTTCACCCGGAAATAAAGCCAGAAACCGGACACGCCGCCGACGATTCCGCCGAACGAGCTGATGTCCTCCCAGAACCTCAGGAGAAGCAACGGGTCCGCCAGGACCTTCCCGGGAAAATAAGCGAGGACGGAGTACAGGTGCGCGACGACGAAGCCGCTGACGACCACGTACATGAGCAGATCGTTGCAGACCTCGGGATCCAGCCCGATGCGGCCGCACCGGACAATCGTCATCTTCCACCCGGCGATCACCGCAAGGGCGACGAGCGCTCCGAAGGCGTGAATCGCGACCGGTCCGAAAAGATGGACCTCTGGTTGGAGAAAGTATGGGACCATTGCATATATTAGACACCTTAAGGAGGGGCCATGGCCATTGCCCTTGTGACCGGGGCGACTTCTGGAATCGGCAATGCGTTCGCGCGGCGGCTGGCCTCGGAGGGGTATGGGCTGGTCCTCGTCGCGCGGAACGCCGCCCGCCTGGAGGAGACCGCCGGAACCTTGCGGGATCGGCATGGCGTGGATGTCGAGCCGCTCCCCGCGGATCTGTCCGACCGCGGGCAGCTGGAGCGGGTGGCCGTACGGCTGCGCGACGAAAGCCGGCCGATCGACATCCTGGTCAACAATGCCGGGTTCGGCCTGGGCAAGCCGTTTCTGCAAGGTCCCGTGTCCGATGAGGAGCGCATGCTCGACGTCCTGGTCCGCGCCGTTCTCGTGCTCACCCGCGCCGCGGCGCCCGGCATGGTCGCCCGCGGCCGGGGAAACATCGTCACCGTGTCGTCGGTC
>JAJZRM010000122.1 GCA_021802685.1 Deltaproteobacteria bacterium
ACACCCTCCTGGTGTTCCGGGTGGACCGGCTCTCGCGCAAGGTCCGCGAGCTCGCAATGATGGTCGACGAGCTCACGAAAAATGGGATCGCGCTGAAAAGCATCACCGAGCCGTTCGACACCGCCAACGCCGCCGGAAAGATGATGCTCCAGATGCTCGGCGTCTTCGCCGAGTTCGAGCACGCCACCATCGTCGAGCGGACGAAGGTCGGGATGGAGAAGAAGGCCAAGTGCGGCAAATTCGTGGGCGGAAATGTCCCCTACGGCTACACGCTCGATCCGGAGAAGGGCCTGGTCATCAACGAGGAGGAAGCCCTCATAATCCGGAAGATGTTCCAGATGTACGCCTTCGGAAGGGAAGGGATTCAGACGATCGGCAACAAGCTCAACGAGGCCGGACATCGAAAGCGCAGCGGCCAGAAATGGACCAAGCAGGTGATACTCCACATGATCCGGAACCCGATCTACGTGGGAAAGATCCGCTGGCGCGAGGTGATCTACGAGGGAACCCACCAGCCCATCGTCTCCGAGGCCCTCTTCGGCAAGACCAAGGAACTCCTGAAGGATCGCGTGGAGACCCTAAGCGGCCGCCGATTCGACAACGGGGAAGAACGCCTGCTGGCCAGCATCATCTACTGCGCCAAGTGCAAGACCCACATGGTGGGGGTGAGCACTCGCAATCACGGCCGCAAGTTCCCCTACTACCTCTGCAACAAGCGCTGGCGCATCCGAGAATGCGACCAGGACTACGTGCGGGCCGACCTCCTCGAGGAGGCGATCATCAAGGACATCCGGACGACGCTGCGGGACGAAGATTTCATGGCCCGGCTGTGGGCCAAGGCGAACGAGCTGCTGGTCGCGGAGAAGCCTGGCCTGGAGAAGGAGATCGCGCGGATCGACGGCCAGATCGCCAAGGCGAAGGCCAAGCTCGACCGGTACTTCGAGGCGTTCGAGGCCGGGACCATGAAGCCCGACCTCTGCAACCAGAAGGTCAAGGATCTCACCGCCACCCTGGAGGCGCTTGAGATCGAGCGAAAGGAACTGGCCGCCCGAAGGTCGCGGCTTTCAATCCCGCCCGTCGACAAGGAGATGCTCGAAGGAATGTTGAGGGAGTTCGACGAGACGATGGCGAACGGGACCAACCCGCAAAAAAAGCACCTTCTCCGCCGGGTGGTGAAGAAGGTGCTTATCCACGATCGCCGCACGATCGAGGTCTGGTACTGCTTACCGAAGCAGGCCTCGGTTCGTAGGGCGGACTATTTGGCTCCCTGGGCAGGACTCGAACCTGCAACCTAGTGGTTAACAGCCACCCGCTCTGCCGGTTGAGCTACCAGGGAACGTGCGACGGCAGACCAAAAAATATAATCCCGGCCCCCCCGCCCGTCAAGCGGAACTGTTCGAGGCGGCCGCCTCCGCCGGGAAGGATCCGGTCGCTGGAAGGCGGGCTTCTTCCGATCTTGGCTGTGTCGGCAGCTCCCGCCGGATCCATTCGTCGAACCCGCCGTGGAGCACGGACACCCGGTCGTACCCGCGCTTGATGAGGATCCGCGCCAGACTGGCGCTGGTGGCCTCGCCGGGTCAAGTGCAGTAGAAGACCAGGTCGCGGTCCCGGGGAAGGTGCATGGCGTACCGGTGGAACGACGCCGGCCGCAGCCGCGCCGCCCCGGTGATCATCCGGTCGGAGGCGGCGAAATCGTCGTCGCGGCGAAGGTCGAGGATGAGGACATCCTCTCCCCCCTGCATCCGCCGGTGCAGATCGTCCGGTGCGATCCGGTTGCCGCCGTACCGCTTCACCAGCCAGAACCGGTACCCGATCCTCCAGGCGACGGTGGCGGCTAGCCCCCCCAGGAGGAGCCATCCCATCATCCCCTGGACGCCGCGCGCCGTCTCCGCGATCCGCTCCCCGAAGGCGAACCCGAGGGCGACGGCCGCCCCCGCCCACAATAGCGCTCCGGCGACGTCCAGCAGCAGGAAAACGGAAACCCTCATCGCGGAAACACCGGCCAGCGGCGGCATGATCGTGTTCACGCCCGGCAGGAACTTCGCGAAGAGGATCGTCGGCCCTTTCCTTCGGTGGAAACCGTCGACGGCCCGCTCCAGGCAGGCGTCGGGGTTGAACGATACCTTGCAGAGATGGTTGAGGACGCCTTTCCCCCGCCAGCGTCCTATGTAATACCAGATCGCGTCCGCCGATACCGCCGCCGCGACCGCGGCGCCAAGGATGAGAAGGAGGTCCGCCTGCCGGGTCGTTGCGTACGCCCCGGCGAGCATCAGGACCGGGAATGCCGGGATGGGGAGCCCCGCGTTCTCCAGGAACGTGACCAGGAAAACCGCCGTCAGGCCGTACCGGGCGACGAATGTGCCGAACTCCCCCACGGCTTATCGGCCCCTCGCCGCTTCTCCGCGGAGCACCGAACAGGTGGACACGGCCCGCGCCACGAGTTTCCCGTCCTCCGTGGCCACTTGGCAATCCACCAGCCCGATCGACCGTCCGCGGTGGACCACCTTCGCTTCGGCGTAGAGCATCCCCTCGAACACCGGGCGGAGGAAGTTGATCTTCACCTCGAGGGTGGTGAAGGTCTCGCCATCGACCAAGGTGGAGGCGAAGGCCATCCCCATCGCCGAGTCGGCCAGGGTGCAGAGAATTCCGCCGTGGACCGTTCCCATCGGGTTGTGGTGCCGCTTCCCCGCCTCCATCGAGAAACGGGACTCCCCGTTCCCGCAGGAAAGCATCCGGAAGCCCACCAGGTCGGCCGCGGGCGGGTGGATATTCCCCGCCCGGATCTTTTCGGAAAACGATCCGTC
Organism: Deltaproteobacteria bacterium; assembly: GCA_021802685.1. Taxonomy (GTDB): domain Bacteria; phylum Desulfobacterota; class Deferrimicrobia; order Deferrimicrobiales; family Deferrimicrobiaceae; genus UBA2219. Next base: position 2,805 of record JAJZRM010000122.1, read on the forward strand.
CATCATGCCCCCGCAGGAAAAGTTGTCTAATTGGGATGCGGCATCCCGGGAGGATGGTGCGGGAAAATCACCACCACCGCCACAGGGCGATGATCAGCAGGACGGCGAACACGAAGAACAGGTTCAGGAACGCCATGAAGTAGAACGCCTTGAGATGCGGCGGCTTCGCCCCGGGAGCGGCCGCGTCGACGGCCTTTTTCACCACGGGAAGCCGCAACACCCGGTCCTCCCCATGCGGAGCGAGTTTCAACATTTCCGTCAGGTCGAATCCCGCCTGGTGCTTCCCGAAGTGGAGCCCTTCCCGCCACTGCGGACTGCCCGATGCGTCGTACACCGCCCCTTTATAGGCGAAATACGCCGGCGACCCGTCCTTCCCCGTGAACGACGCCAGCTCTTCCGCGGTCATCTCCTTTTTGCCGGAATCCGGAGGAGCCGCGAGACGGGCCTTGAGCCGGGGGCCGACGACGAAGGTCACGATGAAAGCCGTCGCCGTCATCACCAGGAAGATGGCGATCTTGATCGTCAGGAGCACGCCGAACCGGGTGTGGAACAGGGCGTCCCACGACGGGATCCGGTAATACGTCAGGACCGTCCCCGTCAAGGCGATGAGGACGATGGAACTCCACCCGACCATCAGTTCGCCGCGGGGCAATCCCCGCGAGGCGTAGGCGGGCTTCAACATCAGGTGGACGTAGAGGATGGTGCCGAACCACATCACCGCCGTGAGGAGGTGGATGAATCCGGCCGCGAACCGGACGGCGTGTCGGAAGGCGGACGGAGGCCTGGCGCCTCCCGCGGAGGACTCCGCGGCCAGGAATTCCTTCCCGGCCGCGGTCAGTTCCCCCCCGCCTGCGGGATCCACGTGGCAGGCGGTGCATTCCTTCCCCGTGCGCAGGGCGATCTCTTCCGTCGCGCCGCCCGGCAGGGGGAGCAGGAGCAAACAGAACAGAAGGGCCGCCCCGAAAGCGTCTCGCCGCAGGGAGCGGGAAACGAAGGCGGCCCGCGGAATCAATCCTTCACCCGGTCCGCCAGGGAGAATCCGAACAGGGCCCAGAAGTAATCTTCCTGCTTCCCGCCGAACTTTTTCCTCCCGCCGGCCATGTTTTCCCCGGCGAGCTGACCCTGCCGGATCGCGCTGCGCCATCCGAAATTGATCCGGCTCTCCCTGCCCTTGACCTTGAACTCCGCGCAGTCGCCCGCCGCGTATACGCCGTAGACGTTCGTCTGGAGGAATTCGTCGACCAGGATGCCGGTCCCCATCGCCAGGCCGCTGCCCGACGCGAACCCCACGGAAGGGATGCGCTCTGTGGCGACCACGAGCATCGCGCAGGGGATCTCTTCACCTTTTCCCGTGCGGACGATCAACCCGTCCGTCCCCTTTTCCCGGACCTCGACGATATCGTCCCCCTCCTTGATCCTGGCTCCCCGGTTGCGGACCTCATCGAGGATGCTCGCTTCGAGCTCCCCGGCGATCGGGTACCCGATCCGGGGAAGGTCCGGCTGGATCCACACCACTTCCTTCTTCGCTTTCCGCAGCGCCCGGCACGCCTCGATCGCCAGGAATCCGGGCCCGTACACCACCGCGGCGCCGGGGTTGGCCGCCAGCTCCTTGATGGCGAGGGAATCTTTCCAGGAATCGAACACCCGGATCAGGGGGCTGTCCTTCCGCAGCGACGCCGGCACGTCCGGCTTCCCGCCCGTGGCGACAAGAAGGACTTCGTACGACGCTTCCGGCCCGTCGGCGAAGGTCACCTTCCGGCCCGCCGTATCGAGCCGGACGGCCACCCGGCCGCGGTCCACGCGGATCCCTTTTTCCTGCAGGTCCTTCCCTTGCGGATCGAGGATGGCCTCCGCATCCGCGTCCCCGAGGATGAGGTCGGGCAGCAGCGGCCGCATGTACGGGGCCTCCACCTCCTCGGTGGCGATCACGATATCGGCGTCGGGCTTCGCTTTCCGAACGGTCTTCGCGGCGGCGACTCCGGCGGGGCCGCCTCCCAGGATCAAGCATTTCATGATGCACCTCCTCCGGGTTTCTTCGACCAGTTTCCGGGACCGCGCCTCGCGTTGCCTTGACCTGCGTCAACAGAGCGCCCGGTTCACAGCCACCTTTTTCTCCGGAAGTAGAAAAACATCCCGCCGGCGACCGCCGCCATCGCGAGCAGCAGCGCCGGGTACCCGTACGCCCAGTGCAGCTCCGGCATGTTGAACGGCGACGCGTTCGTGTCGAAGTTCATCCCGTAAATGCCGGCGAGGAAGGTGAGGGGGATGAAGATGGTCGCCACGATCGTGAGCACCTTCATGACCTCGTTCATCCGGTTCGAAACGGCGGACATGTATTCGTCCACCAGTCCCGACGCCATCTCGCGGAACGTCTCCACCATGTCCATCAGCTGGACCGTGTGGTCGTAGCAGTCCCGCAGGAACACCTTCGTCTCATGACGAACCAGGGCATGCTCCTCGATCAGGAGAAGGTTTATCGCGTCCCGGGCGGGCCACACCGCGTGCCGCACCGTGAGCAGCTCCCGCTTCAAGTGGCGGATTGCGAGAAACGTCTCCGGAACAGGAGAAACAAGGACCCGTTCCTCCAATTCCTCGACCTTGTCTCCCAGCCGCTCCAGCGTCGGGAAGAAGGCGTCCAACACGGCGTCGCACAGGCAGTACAGGAGGTAATCCGCCCCCTCGGCCCGGATCCGCCCCCTCCCCTGCCGCAACCGTTCCCGGACCGGATCAAAGGAATCCCCCGCGCACTCCTGGAAGGAGACGACCACCCGGTCGGCCAGGAAAAACGACACCTGTTCCGGGAGTTCCGGGTAGCGGATCTCCCTGAGCACTACCAGGAGATGGTCGCCGTACCACTCCACTTTGGGGCGTTGCGGGACGTTCAGGACGTCTTCCAGCGCCAGCGGGTGGATCCCGAACCGCTCGCCGACCGCGCGGACGACGCCGGGGTCGGACAACCCCCCCACGTCGAGCCACAGCACGCCCCCCTCCGGCGGTGCGAGGGAAGGGATTTCGCCCGCGGAAAGCGTCCGCTCCTCGCACTTCCCGGCGTCGTACAGGAACGCCTTGAGGCGGACCGGCGCATCCCCCGCCTCCGCGTGCGCCGCCAGGGTGCCGGGCAAAGTTCCCGGGGGATGGTACCGTTTCCTGCGTCTCTTCGCCATCCGACGCCTCCCGGCCGCCCATTCGGCCCCTTATATATCTTTTATACCAGACCGGGAATGCGGATAAAACGGTGGATCGGCCTGTCGTGCGTCGACGCCGCCCGCCGGGGCCGAAGGCGCAACGTTTATGGAATAATGATCGTACGATGATGGAACAGCGGCACACGATCGTTCCCATATTTCTGTCGGCCGTTTGCCTGATGGCCGTGGCGGTGTACAGCTGCGCGGTCAACCCGGTCACCGGGAAGTCCGAACTCTCCATCGTCTCTTTTTCGGAGGAAGAGGAAGCCGCCCTGGGGGTGCAAGCGTACGTCCCGGCCGTCCAGCAACAGGGCGGCTTCTATCGCGACCGGGAGATGGAAGAGTACGTGCAGGAGGTGGGGATGCGGATCGCCCGCGCCTCCCACCGTCCCAACCTGAATTACAGGTACAGGGTCCTGAACTCCTCCGTGCCGAACGCCTTCGCGCTGCCCGGCGGATTCATCGTAATCAACCGAGGGCTGCTGGTCGGCCTTTCCAGCGAAGCGGAGATGGCGGCGGTCCTGGGCCATGAAACGGGCCATGTGACGGCGAAGCATTCCCTGGCGGGATATCAGCGGGCGATCGCGGGGAACCTGCTGCTGGCCGGCGTGGCGGTCGCGGCGGGCGGGGGACAGGGGGTGCAGCAGCTCTCCGGGATCACCGCGGCCCTCATCGAGAACGGATTCACCCGGGACCAGGAGCGGGAGGCGGACTGGCTCGGGATCGATTACATGGTCAAGGCGGGGTACAACCCGGACGGGGCCGTGCGGCTGCAGGAATTCTTCTTCCGGCAGCTCGAGGGCGGCAAGAATCCCATGTGGGCCGAGGGGCTCTTCCGCACCCACCCGTTTTCGAAGGAGCGGCTCGACAACGCCCGCGCGAGGATCGCGCAGCGGTACCCGGACACGGTGAAGAACCCGAACTACACCTTCAACGAGACGGCCTTCCGGCAGAAGACGGCGCTCCTCCGGGAAGCGCAGAAGGCGTACGACGTCGCCGACCAGGGGGACCGGCTGTTCAAGGATAAGCGGTACGACGAAGCGCTGGTGAAGTACCGCGAGGCCGGCCGCATGGCGCCCGGCCAGGCGCCGTTCCCCTCCTCCGCCGGGCAGGTGCACCTGGTCCGGAAAGATTACGGCGCGGCGGAGAGGGATTTCCAGAAGGCGATCGAACTCGACGGGGAGTTCTTCGAACCCCGCCTCCTGATCGGGGCGCTGCGGTATCAACAGAAGGATTACCGAGCGGCGATCCCGGAGCTGGAACGGAGCATGGAGCTGCTTCCCACGAAGCAGGGGGCGGCGATGCTGTCGAAGTCGTACGAAGCGGTGGGAGACGCGGCGAAGGCGAAGAAGTACGCGGAAATGGCGAAGTAGGGCGGGCAAAGGGCCCGATGGTCTATAATCAAAAGTTAATGCTCTTGCGAAAGGAACCCGTATTGGCCAAGGAAGAGTTCATTCCGAAATGGATCGCCTGGGAAGTCACCGGGCGCTGCAACCTGAACTGCATCCACTGCCGCGCCTCCTCCAGCATGACGTCCCACGACTCGGATTTCACGACGGAAGAGGCCAAGGCCCTTCTGGACGACATCGCCGAGGTTTCCAAGCCCGTCCTGGTCCTCTCCGGCGGGGAACCGCTCCTGCGCAAGGACCTCTTCGAGATCGCGAAGTACGGAACGGAGAAGGGATTCCGGATGTGCATCGCCACGAACGGCGTGCTCGTCACGGACGAGATCGCCGGAAAGATGAAGGATGCCGGGATCAGGATCTGCTCCCTGTCGCTGGACGGCTCCACCGCGGCGGTGCAC
>JAJZRM010000123.1 GCA_021802685.1 Deltaproteobacteria bacterium
AAGCGGATCGCCGCCACGGATTTCAAGATCCCGGGACTTTCGGACCCCATCCGCCTGACCATCAGCGGCGGACTGGCGATATTCCCCACCCATGGACAGTCCACCGCCGATCTGCTCCATGCGGCCGACCACGCCTTGTACGAAGCGAAGCGGAAAGGGAGGGACCGGACGGCCGTCGCCCGCGTCGAGATATTGAACGGCGCCCAGGCCGCGGCGGACGACAACCCGCTGAAGTCTTAGCCGGCTACGGATTCGCGGGCAAGCCCGCGAGATTCCGTTTCGCGATCCGGAAGTCGGCGTCGAGGCGTAACGCCTCCCGGTACGCCCCGGCCGCCTTGCCGGGCATCCCCGCCAGCTGGTACGCGTATCCCAGGTTGTTGTACGCCCGCGGCTTGCCGGGAGACAGGCGCACCGTGCTTTCCCATAAGGACACCTCCGTTCGGTAGGCGCGGTTCCTTGCGATCGTGAACCCCGAAAGCAGGATCATCCCGAGGATCGCCGCCGGCGGCACCCATCTCCGGCCCGAAAAACCGGCGGTCCGCAGCTTCTCCACTCCCGTTCCGACGGGGAGAAAGATTCCCCAGGCCGCAAGGTACAGGTGACGCTCGTTGGCGACGTCCACCCGGGGAATCAACGAGTTCGTCGGCGACAGTTGCAGGAAGAACCACAAGATCCCGAACCCGAGGGAAGGCGCTTTTCGGAATGCCGCGACGCCCAACACGAGCAGCGATAGAAGCATGAACGCCTCCGCGGCGAGGGCGGGCGTCCACCCCGGAGGAAATCCAAGATCCGGGTCGATGTTCAGGCGGTGCACCATCGCAAGCCGCGACAACAGGTAGGCCACGCCGTGCGCCTGCGCCGCCAGATTCCGGCCCGGGGCGACGGACGCGATGCCGGATTCCAGGATGCTCCGGTACGCGGGATGAAGCAGGATGGCGGTCCCGGCGCAGGCAAGGAGCGCCCAGTGCCCCGCCTGCCTCCGCGCGATCACACGCCACCCCGGCCGTTCGCCGGGGGAGGAGATCTCCCACAACAGCAGGGCCGCGGGAAGCGTGACGGCGGTTTCCCTGGTCATCGCCGCCAGGAGAAAAAGGGCGGGCGAAACAAGGTGCGTCAGGACCCGCCCGTTCGTTTCGACCCCCCGGATGTAACTCGACATGCTTCCAAGGTAAAAGAACGCCATGAGGGACATCGAGCGGCCGCTGATGTAGGTCACCGCTTCGGTCTGCACGGGGTGGACGGCGAACAGCAGGGCCGCAAGGAGAGGCGCCGGCGCGGCGGAGGTTTCCCCGCGGGTCCGGCCGTCCCGCGAAACCAGCCTCCGGGACAGGAAGTACACGAGGAGCGTGTTGCAGGCGTGGACCGCCACGTTGAACAGGTGGAACCCGAACGGCCCCGTGCCGCCGGTCCAGTTCAGCGCATAGGTCAGTTTCAGGAGAGGGCGGATCCCCCGCCGCGCACCGGAAAGCCACGCCGGGACGGAGTGGACCGACGGGTTGTCCACGATCACGTTGAAGTCGTCGAACTGGAACGACCCGGAAAACGAATCGGCATAGCCGAGGAGAACCCCGCCCAGGAGCAATGCCGGTCCGGCCCACCGCCCCGCCTTCATCGCCGTCCCTCCGCCGCGCCTTTTCCGGAAAGGGAAAATGCGGCGTCCAGCATATCGACCGCGTCCCACCAGCGGTTCGGGGCGTTCAGCAGGACCAGCAGCAGCCGGGTTTCACCCCGCCGGGCCGCCGCCACGAGGCAGGGGCCCGCCTCCCGCGTGTACCCGGTCTTCACCCCGACGGCTCCGCGGTACCGCCCCACCATTTCGTTCTTGTTTTCCAACGGGAAGGTTCGGCTTCCGTCAACCGTCCGGACGTTCATGCGGACGGTCGAAACCAGGGCCGCGAACCGTTCGTGGGCAAGGGCCGCCTCCGCGAGGATCGCGAGGTCCCTCGCCGTCGAGTAATGATCCGGGTGGTGGTGGCCCGTCGCGTTGGCAAACCGTGTGTTCCGCATCCCGAGGGACGCGGCGCGGGCGTTCATCCGCCGGACAAAACGTTCTTCCGTCCCTTCCAGGTGATCGGCCAGTGCATGGGCGGCGTCGTTCGCCGAACCCAGCAGCGCCGCCGCCAGAAGGTCCGGGACGAGCATCCGGTCGCCCTGTTTCAGGCCGATGCGGGTGCCGGTTTCCCGCGCCGCGTCCGCGCCAACCGTCGCCACCTCCGCCGGACGGCCCCGTTCCAGCACGAGCAACGCCGTCATCATCTTCGTCAGGCTGGCGGGGGGAAGGCGGCGGTCGGGTCGATGCTCCCAGACCGCCTTCCCGTCGACCTTCATCAGGTAGGACGCGGCCACCCCGGGAAACGGATCGGCGCCTTCCCCCACGGCGGCAGGAGGCGGGAACGCCAGGAGAGCGGCCAGGAAAACGGCCGCGCGCAAGGGCGCCGCCGCACGCTGCTCCAAGATCACCAGCGCAGCAGGTTCTTGATCTTCTTCGCCGGGTCGAGGACCTTGTCGACGGCGCTCTTCTCCCGGGGCTCCGCGGTGTAGGAGCGGCCCGAATCCCGGGGCTGCGCCGTGTAGGACCGCCCCGTCTCCTCTGGTTTCGGGGTTTTCTTCCGCGCCTGTTCCTGGGCGGACTGCTCCTTCATCATCTTCTGAATGCCTCCCATCGACGGGATCTCCATCTTTCCGTATCCCGGCGGGATCTCGAACAGCTTGGGGTCCTGTTTCCCGATCTTTAGGTTTTTCAATTCCATCCGGAACGCCTTCCCTTTCGATCCTCCGCCCTTTTCCGCCGCTTCCATCTTCATCACGATGTTTTCCCCGGTCGTCCAGATGGTCCCGCTGAACTTCTCCCGGTCGGGACAGGAGACGTCGATGGTTTTTTTCTTCGTCCGGACCCCGTTGATCGTTTCATCTCCGGCGTCCGTCTGCCGGATGTCGCACTGCCGGAAATCCCCCTCCTGCCGCTTCCCCTCCCCGAACTTGTGTTCCATATACATCTTGTCCTTGGGCATCAGCATCCACATGAGCTTCTTGTCCATCCGCATGATGGTCACGTGCTCGCCGGCGTTCAACTCGTTTCGTTCCTTTCCCGGGGAGTAGTACACCTTCCCCATCATGGTGTTCTCCTCCGTGCCCATGTAACGGTCCGCGGAATATTCCACGTTGACCGCCGAAAATCCGGCGGCGGACACCGGCGTCGAAAGCGACAGGAGCGTCAGAACCCCGAAAACGAGAACGGCGATCCCCTTCCCTGTCCGGCTCTCCATGGATCCTCCCCTTCAATAGAAAGTATTCATCAGACCGGTTCCGTCGAATTTGCGGAAATTATATCATTGGTAAATGCGCTCCGCCGTGACCTCCCCGGATCGGTACCCCGTGAAATTGTCCCGCTCCTTCTACGACCGGGGCACGGTCGAGGTCGCCAGGGAGCTCCTGGGAAAACTGCTCGTCCATGTTTCGGGCGGGGTGGAGCGCATCGGCCGGATCGTGGAGGTCGAGGCGTACGTGGGGCCGGACGACCTCGCCTGCCACTCGTCCAGGGGGAGAACCGAACGGACCCGGGTCATGTTCGGCCCGCCGGGACACGCCTACATCTACCTGGTGTACGGGATGCACCACTGCTTGAACGTCGTCACGGAGGCCGACGGACACGCGTCCGCCGTGCTGTTGCGGGCCGTGGAACCGGTGTCGAACGTCGAAGGCCCCACGAACGGGCCGGGACGACTGTGCAAGACGATGCGGATCGACCGGCGCATGAACGGACACGACCTGACGAGCGACGATTTCCACATCGCCGCCCCGGAAGGGGCCGAATCCTTTTCGATCGCCAGGAGGCCCCGGGTCGGTGTGGAGTACGCGGGACGCTGGGCGAGGAGGCTCCTTCGGTTCTACATCCGGGGAAATATTTTCGTATCGAGACCATAGCACATCGGTATTTGAGAAGCCGCTAAAGAAGTTCCCGCACCTTTTTCAACAGGGAAATGTTCTGCGAATGGCCCGTCATGTGGGCGACCACCCTCGCCTGCAACCGGCGGCCGAGCAGGTACAGGTCTCCGAAGGCGTCAAGGACCTTGTGGCGGACGGGTTCGTCCGGGAACCGCAGTTCGCCGTTGATCGGCCCTTCGTCGCCGAACAGGACGAAGTTGTCGAAACGGCCGCCCAGGGCCAGCCCCTGGCGCTGCAGCGCGCCGATATCCCTGGCGAACCCGAAGGTCCGCGCCGGGGCGATCTCCTTCCGGTAGGCCGAGGGGTCGTCCAGGCGGAAGACGAAGCGTTGCCTTCCCACCGGTTGCGGGTATTCGAGCGTGTAATCGATTTCGAACCCGTCGGACGGTTCCAGCCGGATCGACGACTTGCCGGATTCGACGCGGACCGGTTCCTTCACCGCGATCCGGTACCAGTTCCCCTTCTGGTTCACCAGGCCCACCTCTTCGAACAGGGAACAGAACTCCACGGACGACCCGTCCAGGACGGGGACCTCCCCGTTGCACTTGATCAGCAGGTTGCTGATGCCGTACGCGTTGAGCGCGGACATGACATGCTCGATGGTGGCCACGTGGGTGCTTCCGAGTCGGATCGTCGTGGCGTACCCGGTCGATCCGACGAAATCGATGTGCGCCGGCACCGCCCGGTTGTCGGATACGCCCACGAAATGGATCCCGGATCCGGGGCCGAGGGGCTCGAAGATCAGCCCGCTCTTCTTCCCGGAGTGCAGCCCTTGTCCGTACATCACCGCGCTGCGCGCGAGCGTCCGCTGCGGCACGAGGGCGCCCCGCAACGTCTGCCTCTCGAACACCACGGGTTTCAGCTCGGGAACGCCCTCCGCCGCCTGGAGGTCGGCCGGACCGCCGGCATCGCCGGCGGGAACGGCCCGCGCGTCCTCCTTCCCCCCCAGCGCCCGCCGGATCGCGCTCAGCACGGTTTCGAGCTCCAGCGGCTTCTCGATGAAATCCGACGCCCCGTCCTTCGTCGACTTGATCGCGGTGGAGATCGTCGCATGCCCGCTCATCATGATCACGGGCATCCGGGGCTGCAATTCCTTCATGCGGCGCAGCGTCTCCAGCCCGTCCATGCCCGGCATCCAGATGTCGAGCAGCACGAGCGACGGCCGAAGCGACCGGAGTTTCGCCAGCGCTTCGGTACCGTCCGCGGCGGCCGCGCACGCGTATCCCTCGTCCGTAAGGACGCCTTCGAGCACTTGCCGGATGTTCGCCTCGTCGTCGACGATCAGGATCGGCCCGGGATGGGACATGGGATCGCTCCCCTCGTTGCGGTGTATTATTGGAGGATACACCATCCCGGCCGGACATATGAAAATGCGAGATATGGAACCGATCCGGATCCTCATCAGCGCCTGCCTGCTCGGAGAAAAGGTCCGGTACGACGGCGGCCACAAGAAAGACCCCTTCCTTGTGGAAATATTCGGACGGTTCGCGGAGTACATCCCCGTCTGCCCCGAGGTGGAGTGCGGGCTACCCACCCCGCGCGAAGCGATGCGTCTTTCGGGAGATCCCGCCGATCCCCGCCTGGTCGCGCCGGGATCGGGGACGGATCACACCGAACGGATGAAGCGCTGGACCCGCCGGAAATTGAGAGACCTCGAGCGCCTCGACCTGTGCGGCTACATCTGCAAGAAGGATTCGCCGAGTTCCGGCATGGAGCGCGTCAAGGTGTACGGCGAAGGGGGAATCCCCGCGGGGGCCGGCGCCGGAATGTTCACGAAAGCGTTCATGGAGCATTTCCCGCTCATCCCGGTGGATGAGGAAGAACGTCTCCGGGATCCGGTCCTGCGGGAGATGTTCGTCGAGCGGGTCTTCGCCTTGCGCCGGTTCCGCGATTCGATGCGCCCGATCCCTCCGAAATGAAGGCGGGGATCCCTACCGTCCGCGGCGCAACGTCCTCTGGAACCGGTCCATGGACACGTAGACGACCGGCGTCAGGTACAGCGTGATCAGCTGGGAGAACAGCAGCCCTCCCACGACGGAAATTCCCATCGCGGCCCGGGATTCGCCCCCTGCGCCGATGCCCAGCGCGATCGGCAGGGTGGCCATCAGGGCGGCCATCGTGGTCATCATGATCGGCCGGAACCGGATGAGGCAACCTTCGTGGATCGCCTCGGTCGGGTTCTTCCCCTCCCTGCGCTCGGCGTCCAGCGCGAAGTCGATCATCATGATGGCGTTCTTCTTCACGATCCCGATCAGCATGATGATCCCGACGAAGGCATACAGGTTCAGGTCCAGCCGGAACAGCAGCAGGGCCAGCAACGCGCCGAGGCCGGCGGACGGGAGGCCGGAGAGGATCGTCACGGGGTGGACGAAGCTTTCGTAGAGCACCCCCAGGACGATGTAGATGACCAGGATCGCCATCAGCAGCAGGATGCCCAGTCCCTGCAAGGATGCCTGGAACGCCTGGGCGGTGCCCTGGAAGCCGGTGGTGACGGACGCGGGGAGCGTGTTCCTCGCCGTCCTTTCCACTTCCTTCACCGCGTCCCCCAGGGCCACTCCGGGCCGCAGGTTGAACGACAACGTCACAGAGGGGAGTTGCCCCAGGTGATTCACGAGGAGCGGCCCCATGCCGGGCGACAGGGCAGCCACGGCGGATAGCGGAACCAGCGTCCCGGAGGAGGAGCGGACGTACAACCGGGAGAGCGCGGCCGGGTCCGACTGGAATCGCTGCTGGAGTTCCATGATGACCTTGTAGGTGTTGTTGGGAGCGAAGATGGTCGAGATCTGGCGCGCCCCGTAGGCGCTGAAGAGCGCGTCCTCGACCTGCTCCGCCGACACCCCCATGGAGCGTGCCTTGTCCCGGTCGATATCGACGTTGACCTGCGGGTTCGCGATCTGGAGATCGCTCGTCACGTCCTGCAGTCCGGGCAGGGCCCGAAGCTTCTCCTCGAGGATCGGGGCCATCCGGTACAGATCGGCGGTGTCGGGACTCTGGAGCGTCAGCTGGTACTGGCTCTTCGTGAGCTGCCCGCCGATGCGGATCGGGGGGAGGTTCTGGAGGAAAGCGCGGATCCCCGGAGTGCCGGCCAGTTTCGGCCGCAGCTCCTGGATGACCTCGTCCGCGCTCAGGCGGCGGTCCTCCCGGGGCTTGAGGCGGATGAAGATCCGGCCCGAGTTCCCCGCCACGTTCGGCCCGCTGGCCCCCACGCTCGACATCAGCGACTCCACGTTGGGGTCCCTCCCGATGATGTCCGCCAGCTCCTGCTGGTGCTCCTTCATCCCGTCGAAGGAGATTCCCTGGGCCGCCTCGGTGAAGGTGAAGAGCAGTCCCGTGTCCTCGTTGGGCAGGAATCCCTTCGGGATGGCGGCGAACAGCCAGGCCGTCGCCGCGAGAAGGACCCCTGAAAGGAATATCGTGGTCCGGGGCCGCCGGAGAACCTGGGCAAGGCTCGAGTCGTAGGCCGACAGCATGGCGTCGAAGACCCGTTCCGACGCGGCGTAAACCTTTCCGTGCCGCTCCGAGGCCGGCGTTTTAAGGAACCGGCTGCACAGCATCGGCGTCAGCGTGAGGGAGACGACCCCCGAGATGAGGATCGCCGCGATGATCGTCGCGGCGAATTCGTGGAGAAGTCTGCCGACGACCCCCCCCATGAAGAAGACGGGGATGAAGACCGCCGCGAGCGACAGGGTCATCGACAGGATCGTGAAGCCGATCTCCCGCGATCCGTCCAGGGAAGCCTGGCGCGGATCCTTTCCCTGCTCCATGTGCCGGACGATGTTCTCCAGCATGACGATGGCGTCATCGACCACGAACCCGACCGAAAGCGTCAACGCCATCAGGGAAAGG
>JAJZRM010000124.1 GCA_021802685.1 Deltaproteobacteria bacterium
GCAGGGGCTTCCACCCCTGCCATTTCATTATCTATCATGCGAGTATGTTCCGATGATTCTGCTCAGGTTCTGTATCTTCCTCATGATGGCGCCGATGCTCATCTCCGGCTGCAGTCACGTAAACGACGGGCGGCAGATCAAAACGACCTTCGCGGAGGCGAACGACCTGTTCCATCAAGGAAGCTACGCGGCCTCTCTGGGCAAGTATTCGGAAATCATCGAAAAGTATCCCGCGACGGCAGACAGGGCGTTGTTCGAGATGGGCATCGTTTACGCCCATCCGAAGAATGGGCAGAAAGATTATCGGAAATCGCTGGAATGTTTTCAGAGACTCATCCGGGATTACCCGGGGAGCGAGTACCGGCAGAACAGCGAGATGATGATATTCAATATCCGGAATGTCGTTCTCAAGGATCAGACGATAGCCGCCAAGCAGACTCAGATCGAAACTCTCCGGCACGAGGTCCAGGGAAAGGAGAACGAGATCGTCACGCTGCAAAAAAAGACCGAAGCGCTCGGGAAAAATATCAAGGCGCTCGAACAGAAGATTGTAGCGCTCGACCAAAAGTATATCGACTATGCGCTGCGGAAGGGACCGGTAGACAGGATCCTGATAGAAAAAAGTAAACGCCGGTTGATGTTGATCTCACAGGGTGAAGTGCTCAAATCCTACAAAATCGCCCTGGGGGGGAACCCGATCGGGCCGAAGGAACGGCAAGGCGATAACAAGACCCCCGAGGGGACCTATGTCATCGATGCAAGAAACAGGGACAGCCGGTTTCACCTCTCCCTGCATATTTCCTATCCGAACGAGGGAGACAAAAAACACGCAAAAGAGCTCGGTGTTTCTCCGGGCGGAGACATCATGATCCACGGCATCAAGAATGGTTTCTCGTGGGTAGGAAACGCTCACTCGGGGGTCGACTGGACGAAAGGGTGCATCGCCGTAACGGACGAAGAAATAGAAGAGATCGGCAGGCTGACGCCGAATGGGACGGTTGTGGAGATACGGCCGTAGAGCCAGGCGTGCCGGGAATCACGCCATCAGCGAATCGGCAAGCGCGCGCAACAGCGTCCCCCCATCTCCATGCCATGCACTCCCGTGCATGCACGCAAGCGTCGTAGGGCTTGCCGAGGCCAACCTCTCGAGCATGACGCGTGCGTACTTGGTCTGCGAGAAGTAATCCATCTTGTGGCGGAAGGCCTCACTCGGTCCGAGAATATCGGACTCCGTGATCGGCGGGTTTTTCGATCCGCCCTGTGTGAACAGGTCGCCGCACAGCAGCGTGGCGGTCCGCTCTTCGATCATCAGGCCGCAATCCCAGGCGTGGGGCAGATGGGGCGTGTCGAACCAACGCATGGAGTGCTTGCCGAGGCCGAGCACCTCCCCATCGGCGAGTGCTCTCGGCGGCCGGTCGGCCATGTCTTCGATCGACACCATGGCCGCAACCTTGCCGCACACCGGCACGGAATGCGGCGCCGCCGCCATCCATTCGTTGAGTGCCCCGGCCTCGTCGCCTTCCGTATGGGAGAGCGTGACGTAGCGAAGCTTCTCGACCGGCAGGATCGTCGCCACCGCTTCGCGAACCAGCGGAAACATCTTCCTCAGGCCGGCATGGAAGAGCAAGGGCTCATCATCCACGATGAGGTATTGGTTGAAGGAGAACCCACCCGCACCCGGCACCTTGACCGGCGTGTTGATGCGATAAATTCCATCTGCGACCTCATGCACGTTTGTCCCGGACTGGCTATTCGTGATTGTCATCACCGGCTCCTTCCCATCGATGGCGTTCCCATCGCTGTCCCATTAGAAAGGGGGTACCCGCGCTCATTTGGAATCGGCCTGCTCCGAGAATACCGTATAGATGATGGAATGTTACTGCTCGCTTCAGGCAGTTGCCCCCCTATACGAACCCTTCCTCCAGCAGATGAATCTCCAGGAGGTCGCGTTCGGGAATTTACATTCAACGAGGCATGTTCCGCAATTACAGAACGGACCTTACGTGGGATTCCTGCAAGGCATTTTCAATGGCGCCTGGGCGAGCTTGCCTCACCCGGAGGATGGCCGTTTTCGGCTCTGCTCCCAATTCCACGAGCAGCCTCGCGGCGATCGTCCCGCTGCGCCCGAGCCCGCCCTTGCAGTGGATGAGGACTTTCCTCCCATTCACCAGGTCGTCCCGGATCGCCTTGCCGGCGTCCACCCACTTCTCTTCGAACTGCCGGTCGGGAACGTCCGTGTCCTCGATCGGAAGATGGAAGTAGCGGATGCCCGTCCCGGGATTCTCCACCACCCTTTCCATGTCGCCGACTCCTAAGCGCACCATCTCGTCCATGGTCAACAGATTCACCCACGCCGCGGCGCCCCAGGAACGGATGACTTTCAGGTCCTCTCTTATATCCCGTTCCCACGGGCCGGACAGCGAATCCTTCTGGATTTTCCCTGGACAGAAGGTGATGCCGATGATTCCGCCGATCCCGTCAATCGATACTTCATCTATCTTCAAGGGATCGGAATGGCTTGTACGGGTCAATTTACGAACCTCCTGTGAAACCAGGTGAATGCCTCGTCCGCACACCGCGCGGCCTTGCCGGGCACGACTTCCACGCCGAAATGGTCCCGGACCTGGCGCTCGAGGTATTGCGTTATCTCTTCGGTCGTCTTTCCGGACCGGAGCAAGGACATCAGCGGCTCGACAACGCAATCGTATTCGTTCTTCGGCCAGTCGATTTCCCGGAAACCGAAAACACCAATCGGGTCCCAACGATTGACGATGTCACGAAGCACTGCGTGCCGATCCTTCAAAACATTCTCTCTCGTTCGACACATACCCCCCCTGCTTGCGATATTGCCGGCAGCATATTGCAGGGGCGCGACAGTTGGTGTCGCGACGTTGCCATGGAAGGCAGTTCACGTTTTCTTTTTGGTCCAGCGGCGGGGTCTTTTTACGGGCCCCTTCTCCGCCTTCTCGGCCAGCCAGCTCAAGGCGTTTTCGAGCGTGACTGATTCGATCGAAGCGCCTTTCGGCACCGTGGCATTGATCGTTCCATCGGTAACGTAGGGCCCAAATCTCCCGTCGAACAGGCGGACAGCCGCGCCTTCCGGGTTCGTCCCGATTTCCTTGAGCGGGGCCGCCTTTTTCGCGCCGAACGCGCGCTTCCGCCCGCGTTTCGGCTGCCGCAGCAGCTCCACGGCCTCGTCGAGGGCGATCGTGAACACCTGCTCCTCGGTTCCAAGCGAACGGAATTCGTTTCCGTGCTTCACGTACGGTCCGAAGCGGCCGAAATTCGCCTCGACCGGATTTCCGTCGTCGGGGTGGATACCGATCTCCCGGGGCAGCGACAGAAGCTGCAGGGCGATTTCCAACGTGACGGTTTCGATCGTTTCGCCTTTCGGCAGGGAAGCCCTCTTTGGCTTCGGCGGCTTCGCACCCTTCTTCCCTTTCTCCACCTTCTCCGGCGTCTCGCCCAGCTGGACGTAGGGGCCGAACCTCCCGGTCATCGCGTACACCGTCAGGCCCGTCTTCGGATCGACGCCGAGGATTCGCGGGCCGGCGCTCTTCGCCGTCAACAGCCCGAAAGCATCCTCCACCCCGAAGCTGTCCGGCAGGATATCGGCCGGCAGCGACGCGGTGTTCCCCTCCCCGCCGTCTCCCCGCTGGACATATGCCCCGAAACGGCCGATCTTGACGACGATCCGTTCCCCCGTTTCCGGATCCTCGCCGATCGTGTACGACGGATAGTCGCCCTTGCGCTCTTTCCCCCTCTCGACCAGGCTTTCCAGCCCGGGCCAGTCCTTCCCGTCCCCGGAATAGAACTCCCGCAGGAACGCGAGGCGCTGCATCTCCCCGTTGGAAATGAGGTCGAGGTCCTCCTCGATGACTCCCGTGAAGTCCAGCTCCACCAGCTTCCGGAAATGCTCTTTCAGGAACAGGGTCAGGACGAGCGCGGTATACGTCGGGACAAGCGCTTTCCCCTGGCGCCAGACGTACTTCCGCTCCAGGATGGTCTTGATGATCGACGCGTAGGTGGACGGCCGCCCGATGCCGTCATCTTCCAGCCGCTTGACGAGCGACGCGTCGGTGTACCGGGGCGGGGGGGTCGTCTCGTGCGATTTCGACGAAAGCTCCAGCAGCGACAAGGGGGCTTCGCCGCCCGGCAGCGACACGCGGTCTCCCTTCCTGCAGGCGGGAAGCAGCGTCTCCCGCTCCCCAAGTTCGGCCGCGGGGTCGTCGCTCCCCTCGACGTAGGCGCGAAGGAACCCCGGGAACAGGATGACCTTTCCCGATGCGGTGAAAACGCAAGGGACGCCATCCTCCCCGGCCGCCGTGATCTCGACGGCAGTGCGCAGCATCCGCGCATCGGACATCTGGGACGCCACCGCCCGCTTCCAAACCAGTTCGTACAGCCTGGCTTCGTCCCCGCCGATGCGATTCCCGGCCTTTTCCGGGGTCAGGGAGAAATCCGTCGGACGGATCGCTTCGTGCGCCTCCTGCGCGTTCTTGACTTTGGTCTGATACTGTCGCGGGCCGCCGTAATATTCCTGCCCGTACATCCCCCGGATCGCGCCGCCCGATTCCCTAAGCGCCTTGTCCGACAGGTTCGTCGAGTCGGTCCGGTGGTATGTGATCAGTCCGGAATCGAACAGTTTCTGCGCCGACGACATCGCCCGGTCGGCGGAGAACCCGAGCTTGCGGTTGGCCTCCTGCTGCAACGTGGAGGTGGTGAACGGCGGAGCCGGGCGCTGCGCGACCGGTTTCTCCTCGATCCCCGTGACCTCCCAGGGAAGCGAGCCGCGCAACGTGTCCACGAGCGCAGCCGCGCTTTCCCCCGTGAGCAGCAGCGCATCCTCGCCGATCGGCTTTCCCGTGGCCGGATCGAAGTCCTTTCCGTTCGCGAGCCGTTTCCCCCCGATTCGGGCAAGGGCGGCGGTGAACTCCCTCCCTTCCCCGCTCAACCTCGCCTCCAGGTCCCAGAAACCCGCTTTCCTGAAGGCCTTCCGCTCTTCCTCCCGCTCGGCGACCAGCCGGACGGCGACGCTCTGCACGCGGCCCGCGCTGAGTTTCGGCGCGATCCATTTCCACAGGACGGGCGACACCTTGTATCCGACGAGGCGGTCCAGGATCCGGCGGCTCTCCTGGGCATCCACCAGGTTGCGGTCGATGTCGCGGGAATGCCCGATCGCGTCAAGGACGGCCTCCTCCGTGATCTCGTGGAACACGATACGGCGGACCGGCACCTTCGGTTTCAACAGCTCGAGGAGGTGCCAGCTGATGGACTCGCCCTCCCGGTCCGGGTCGGTCGCAAGGAGGACTTCCGACGCGTCTTTCAGGGCCGCCTTCATGTCGCGGACGGCGCCCTTGCGGTCCGGCGAGACGACGTAATACGGACGGAAATCGTTTTCGACGTCCACCGCCATCGAGCCCCACTCCTTGTCCTTGATCTCTTTCGGGACCTCGCTCGCGTTGTTCGGAAGGTCGCGCACGTGGCCGATGCTGGCCAGGACGCGGAACTTGTTCCCCAGGAAACCGGAAAGGGTCCGGGCTTTGGCGGGGGATTCGACGATGAGCAGCGGTGTGGGCATCTATCCTATTATCCTCTCTCAAGAAAATCGCGTATTGCGGCGATGAACGCCGCACCGTACCGATCGAGTTTGTACTTCCCGACCCCGTTCACCCCGGCGAAGGCATCGGGATCCATGGGGGCGCGGGCAACCATGTCCAGGAGCGATGCGTCGCTGAAAACCACGAAAGGGGGGACACGCTGTTCGTCGGCCAGCTTCTTCCGCAAGGCGCGCAACGCCTGGAAGAGCCCTTCGTCGTTCGGGCCTTGCCCGTCATGCCGCGCCGTTGCCGTTGTCCGCGTTTTTCCCTTCCCCCCTGCAGGAGCCGATGCCGGCCGCGGGCGGGCCAGCAGGATCCGCTCTTCCCCGCGAAGCAAGAGCGTCGCCTTTTCCGTCAGCCGGAGGACCGCATAGTTCCCCATGTCCTGTTGGAGATAGCCGAGGTGGATCAACTGACGGAAGATATTCCCCCATGCGTCCTTCGTCAAGGATGCGCCTATGCCGCAGGTCGACAGCGAATCGTGTCCCAGGGAGCGGATCCTCTCCGTGTCCGCCCCCCGCAGGACGTCGATCACGTGGCCGATGCCGAACCGCTGCCCGACGCGGTAGACGCACGACAGCGCCTTGCGGGCATCTTCGGTAGCGTCGAACCGCTCGGGAGGGGCAAGGCAGATGTCGCAGTTGCCGCAGTCGTCCTCCAGCCGCTCCCCGAAATAACCGAGGAGGATCCGGCGCCTGCACGTCAGCGCTTCCGCGAAGCCGGCCATGGCCCCGAGCTTGTGCAGCTCGATCCTTTTCTGTTCCTCGTTCCCGCCCGCCTCGATGAGCGACCGGCACAGGACGATATCGCCGGGTCCGTACAGGAGCAACGCTTCCGCCGGCAGGCCGTCGCGGCCGGAACGCCCCGTTTCCTGGTAATACCCTTCGATGTTCTTTGGGATGTCGTAATGGACGACGAAGCGGACGTTCGGCTTGTCGATCCCCATGCCGAACGCGACCGTCGCAACGACCACGCGGAGCCCGTCGCGTTGGAACGCCTCCTGGACGCGGGTCCTTTCGGAGGTTGGAAGGCCTGCGTGGTACGGCATGGCGGAGATCCCCATTCCCGCCAGCTTCCCGGACAGCTCCTCGACGCGCTTGCGGGACAGGGCATAGACGATCCCGGCATCCTCCGGACGCTCCGCGAGAAACCTGACGAGCTGATCGAACGGCCGGCTCTTCGGGATCACCGTGTACCGGATGTTCGGCCGGTCGAACCCGGCCACGCGGCAGGCAGCGTCGCGGAGCCCCAGCCGCTCGACGATGTCGGCGCGGGTCTGCGGGTCGGCCGTCGCGGTGAGGGCGATCATCGGGACGGCAGGGAAAAGGGAGCGCAACTTTCCCAGGCGGACGTATTCCGGCCGGAAATCGTGCCCCCATTGCGAGACGCAATGCGCCTCGTCGATGGCGAACAGGCCGATCCGCATCCCTGAGAGCCGGCCCAGGAACGCGTCGGTCATGAGCCGCTCGGGCGCCACGTAGAGGAGGTCCAGTTCCCCGGCATGCAGGCGGGCCAGCACCCGGCGGGATTCGGTTTCCTCCAGGGCGGAGTTGTAGCAGGCCGCCCTCACGCCGTTGGCGACAAGGGCGTCGACCTGGTCCTTCATCAGGGAAATCAGCGGGGAAACGACGACGGCGATGCCGTCCCGATGGAGGGCGGGGAGCTGGTAGCAGACCGACTTGCCCCCGCCGGTCGGCATCAGGACGAAATAGTCCTTGCCCCGGATAAGCCCTTCGACGATCTCCTCCTGGAACGGCCGGAACGCATCGAAGCCGAAGACGGACTTGAGGGTGGCGCGGGGAGTCTTTTTCATAGGACAACGAGTATGATCGAAGTTCAGAGGATGAACAAGTCCGGCAGAGCCGAGTGGATTACTCGATAGCTTTCATGCCACGGCATTTCGGGAACTTGGGGCATCCCCAAAATGCCTTACCGGCGTTTGGACCCTGCTTGGCCATGCGCTTCACCATCACGCTACCGCAATGAGGACAGGTCGGCGTACCCGTTTCGGGAGGAGGAATCGGCCGGCCGGCACGTACTTTTCCGATCATCTCCGTGAGCGCCCGGCCATCCATCAACTCGATGTTGCGCCCCTTGGCGAATGACTGTGCGTCTTCCGTGAAAACGCCCGAGGTCACAACGAATCCACCGGTCGCCCCTGAGCTGCCATCACGCCGAACA
>JAJZRM010000125.1 GCA_021802685.1 Deltaproteobacteria bacterium
TCGATCTCGTATGCGGGATTTTCAGATATCAGAAGGATCAGGTCGTCCTTGATCTGGATGTGTTTGATGACGGCTCCTTCCTCTTTCCGGACGGCCCAGATCGAGTCCTTCGGGACCTTTTTCTCCGGCCTGGCCCGGCTGTCGATGCAGACGGTGGCTCCGTCCCGGATGACGGGCGCCATGCTGTCGCCCTTCACGACGGTGCAAATGTGGCCTTGCGCGCTACGGCGCTTGAAAGCCCGCCGGTGGATGAAGACGATATCGAGGACCTGTTCGCTCGAGACGACTTCCGGGTTCCCGGCCGCGACCTTCGGCTCGACGATCGGGATCGGAAGATAATCGAGTTCACGCTTTTGCGGGAGAAGTAGGTCTTCGAACTTCCTCGAATATGTGATGCGGACCGGGATCGGGGCCGGGGCGCCGGAGGGAGCGACTCCCAGCGCTTTCGCGATTGACTCGATGTGATCTTCGTTGAACCGGGCGTTCCCTTTCAGGAGCCTGTCGAGGTAGGAATAATCGACCTTGATCGTTCGGGCGAGATCCGCGCGGGTCCATCCCCTCGCTTTCAGGGCCTCCTGTATGTTTTCCCGATAACGATTGAACATCCTTTTTATTGATTCCTGCATAATAAATGTCCTATGCGAGGCGCAAAAAAAGAGGACTGTGTTTGAGAAACGAACGTAGCAATTCTTCCCGTCGTTGGACCGCCTTCCCGTGACGGCGAGCTGTCCCCGCTATAGAACCGGTGTCCATGTGCGGATCGTTCGCCATCGGATTCACCTTCAGGTAGGACCAGATGTATTCGACCGGATTCAGTTCGGGGGCATACGGAGGGAGGAGCGCCGATCCGGCGGCGTTTGTTTTCAGGAATGCGGTCGTCGCCTTCGCCCGGTGTGCGTTCAGGCGGTCCCAGACCACCAGAAAGGGCTTCTTGCCGAGTTGCCGGGACAATTGGCGCAAGAACGAGAGGATCAGAGGGGTCTTGATGTTTTCGTCCGGATGCAGGCGGAAGAAGAGTCTGACGTTATCGCGATCCCGGGATACGACCAAGGCGGCGATGGCCGAGACCTTCTCGTGGGACCGGCCACGTTGAAGCATGATCGGCGTCGTTCCGCGAGGCGCCCACGTTCGGCGGACCAGCGGAGCCATCATGAAGCCCGACTCGTCCACGAAAACCAAGGCCGCCTTCAGGCGCGCGGCGTTTTTTTTACCCGCGGCCACTCTTCCTTGACCCAACGGCGGATTTCGCTCTCGTCCCTTTCCACGGCTCGGCGTTGGGGCTTCTGCGGGCTCCAACCCAACGCATGCAACAGGCGACCGATATGATCAACGTGGTAACGGATGCCGAAACGATCGTGGATCAACCGGACCACGCGGGGGCACGTCCAAAGGTCGGTGGGAAAACCGGCGGCCTTGGCGCCCCGCAGCAGATCTTTCTCCAGACGGCGCCGGGCCTTCTCATCCAATCCACAGGGTCGGCCGGTTACGGGGCGCGACTTCAGACCGTCGTCCCCCTTCTTCCGGAATGTTGCGTTCCATCGGCGCACGCTCCGACGATCGCATCCGACCATCTGCGCGACTTCCACTGGAGGATGTCCCTGCTTAAGGAGTTCGATGGCGCGAAGCCGACGACGTTCCAGTTCCTGCGGGCTTCCGGGTGGCCTCATCCGGCACCTCCTGCCCACAGAATAGGACATTTGTTATGCAGGAGTCAATAAATGATAGGTAGTTTGTTCGCGGCGGAGCAATCGGACAATGCGGATCGTATATGGTTGACATGTAGGACCATTTGTCCTACAGATACATCTTAATTCTTTAGGGGTCGATTCAGGCCTCCGGAGGGAGAGAAACGTGCAGGCGCCCCCTTCTTCCCCGAAGAGGTACCGGCCGTGCAAGTGTTGCGGCCGGATCGAAACCGACATGGACGCCGTGGAGGCGATCGGAGCCTTGGAGGATGTGACGGGGCGAAAATGCTTCATTCTCTTCCAGTGCCTGTGCCACAACACGCGGGCGATCCCATGGGACGAGTCGTCGGATGAATTGAAAAGGAGGGCGCTGAAGGCGCAGGAGCAACTTGCAGGCGGATGATTCCCGCTACACCAAAAGACCATTTCCGGGAAACAATCCTGCCCGTGGCGGCATCGGAGAAAGTAGAGGAGACGCGGTCATGGGAAGAGGATACGCATGCGCGATGTGCGGACAACCGATCCTTGAGGCGGGGCATGTGGAAGGATATCTGGGGCGGATGGAAACCTGGGTGCCGCTTCACGAAAGATGCGCCGAGAACATAAGGAAGGTGGCTCGACGAACCGGCAAGGAGGGACCGATTCTCAGGGACGGGTTTTCCGGTACTGCGAATTCAGCGGGAGGAATGTGCTGAAAGGCCGTTCGGCGTCGCCCGGAATATCCGGCATCAGGCGGGGGAGGATGTCACCACGTCGGCAATCCGCCGGATTTCCTCCTGGTCCAATTCCGGGAACATCGGCAGGGAAATGACTTCTCGAGCGCACATTTCGCTCTGCGGCAGTTTTTCGGAAGAACGAAACAGTTTGAGAAACACTTCCTGCCGATGCAGCGGCACGGGATAGTAAACGGCCGAGGCGATGTTTTTTTCCTGGAGCGCCCGGGCCAGGGCATCGCGGTTTCCGGCGCGCAGGGTGAATTGATGATAAACATGCCGGCAGCCGTTCAGCTCCCCCGGCAGGATGACGTCTTTTCTTGCGATGGACGAGCGGTACGCCGCGGCGATCCGGCGGCGGGCATCGTTCCACTGGTCGATTCGCCGGAGTTTCACGCGGAGAATGGCGGCCTGGATTTCATCGAGGCGGCTGTTGTAACCCACCTCATGATGGTGGTACCGCACCGAGCTTCCGTGATTCCGTAACGTTTTCAATTGCGCGGCCGTTTCCTCTTCCTTGGTGACGACCATTCCCCCGTCGCCGAACCCGGCAAGATTTTTACTTGGGAAAAAACTGAAACAGCCGGCATCGCCGAACGTTCCGACTTTCCGTCCCCGGTATTCGGCGCCAAACGACTGTGCGCAGTCTTCGACGACCTTCAGGTGATGTTGTTCCGCTATGGCCATGATCGCATCCATATCGGCGGGATGGCCGAACAAATGGACGGGAAGGATGGCTTTTGTCCGGGATGTGATCTTCCCTTCGATTTGACCGGCATCGATATTGAAGGTATCGGGGCGAATATCGACGAAGACCGGTACCGCATTGAGCCGGGCGACGACTTCCGCCGTGGCGATGAAGGTAAAAGGAGTGGTGATCACTTCGTCGCCCGCTTCGATCCCGCAGGCACGCAACGCCAGGAGCAGGGCATCGGTTCCGTTGGCGACTCCCACGGCGTAAGGCAGGCCATGGTAGGCGGCGATCTCTTCCTCCAGCGCGTTCACATTCGGCCCGAGAATGAAATGCGTCTGTTCCAGAACATCGCCGACCGCCGCATCGATTTCGCTCTTCAGCCCGTGATACTGCCTTTTCAAGTCCACCATCGGGATCAATTCAAATGGCCTCGCCGGTTTTCATTTTTTGGATGATTTCGATCGCGAGTTTCAGGGATTTTCGCGCGTCCTCGCCGGACACGGGCGGCTTGGAGCGATTCCATGCGGAGTTCACGAAACTGCGGATTTCCTCTTCCAGGGGGTCGTGATCGGGAGCTTCGACGGCGTTCGGGACGATCTGCTGGCCCTGGTCGGTTTTTATCCTGCCAAGGGACAGGACCTCGCGTTTCATGCAATCGACCGCGTGGTATCCGTCCGGGCAGAAAAACCGGATCTTCCGCATCGTTTTGGCGCTGATCCGGCTGGCCGTGATGTTGGCGACGCACCCAGACGCAAAGGAAAGCCGCACGTTGGAGATGTCGATCTTGTCCGAAAGGACCGCCACGCCGACGGCCTCCATGCCGACGACGGGGGAATCGACGAATTTCAGGATAATGTCCAGGTCGTGAATCATCAGGTCCAGGATCACGTCGACATCCGTTCCCCGCTCGAAGAAGGGATGCAGCCGGTGGGCTTCGATGAACATCGGCTTTCCGAGAACTTTTTCCAGGGCCATGACGGCGGGATTGAACCGCTCCACGAAACCGACTTGCAGCACCAGGCGTTTTTCCCGGGCCAGGGCGATCAGGTCATCGGCTTCGGCGAGCGTCGCGCAAATCGGTTTTTCGATCAGGACGTCCACTCCCGCAGCCAGAAAATCCCTGGCTACCTTGAAATGGTCGGCGGTGGGGACGGCGATGCTCACGGCGTCGACCTGCCCCAACAGCGCCTTGTGGTCGGCGAACGCCGCGCACGAAAATGTCGCCGCGGCGCTTTGGGCCCGTTCGGCAAGGACATCCGCCACGGCGACGATTTCACAATGATCCATGTCCCGGTATTTCCGGAGGTGGTGATTTCCCAGGTGGCCTGCGCCGACAACGCCGATTCGTAATTTATTCCGTTCCAAGGGCATGTTGGCTCTCCGCGAAACGTATCTTGACGATTCTATCCCAGGTTCGGCATCCCCCTCAATTGAGCGGAATCAGCGCGTATCCCTTGTTCTGGTATCCGATCAACGATGTAAGGACGTTGCCGACCAGGACGACGTCGGGGATCAGGGAAGCGGGGTCGACCTTGAAGATGCGGGTCGCCACACCGCAGACTTCGAAACGGACCCCCATCCCCTTCATCTCGGCGATGAGCGGGCCGTTCTCCCCCGCGGCCCGGTCCCGGGCAAGGAATTTTACGCCCGGTCCCCGGAAGGTGACGATCATCACCGGTGTCACGCCTTGCTCCCGCATCCCCTCGAAAGTCTCCTTGATGAGCTCCAGGTTGAACGTCAGTTTTTCCATGTCGGTAACCCGGACGTCGAATATGGCCTTGCCGGTCTTGAGCCCGGCGAGGGCCTCCATGTCTTTCGGCGCTTCGGCTCCGGAGACCGTTCCGATGGCGAGGAAGGAGAGGACCAGGAAAGTCATCCCCCGAGAGGCGAATTTCCGCATGATGTACCTCCATGGCCGGAACCGGGTTCAATCCGTCCGGTCGACATTCCCATATTACCAACGCCGCACTGAAACAATCGATCGCGCCCTTTCATCCAATCCGGACGACAGCGGCAACGGTCGGAACATTATCAACATATCTGTCCCGTCGCGTCCGGGATGTTCCCCGGTTCGTGCCGGGATTCGACCTGGCGGCACAAGTGCCGGGAAGGAAAGGGGAACAGGCGATGAAAGCGGAAAGGAAGTTGAGCGTGGCCGTGAAGCCGATACCGGAGGGATACCATACGATCACGCCGTACCTGACCGTACGGGAAGCCCATCGCGCCATCGAGTACTACCGGAAGGCGTTCGGCGCCGAGGAACTTGCGCGAATGCTCGGTCCGGACGGAAAGAGCGTCATGCATTCGGAGTTGAAAATCGGGGATTCGCGGTTTTTCCTGGGGGAAGAGATTCCGGGAATGGAATGCCGTTCGCCGGAATCGCTCGGCGGGACCGCCTCCGGGATCTACCTTTACGTCCGGGACGTGGATCAGGTATGCAGGAAGGCCGTGGAGGCCGGGGCCACCGTGAAGCAGCCCGTCGAAGACATGTTCTGGGGCGATCGGTGCGGAACGGTCGTGGACCCGTTCGGTTGCGTGTGGAGCATCGCGACGCACAAGGAAGACGTCCCCCCCGAAGAGATGAGGGAACGGCACGAGGAATGGATCAAGAACATGAAGACCGGCAAGACCTGATCGTCCGGCGGATAACGTCCACGCCCCGTTTGCCGGATGCGGCCCGGCAGGCGGGGCTGCCTGGTCGGACGCTCTCGGTGCGTTACCGTAATTATGAACTGAACCACTTAGATTGACGGCCTGCAGCGATTGAATTAGATAGATGGAGGAATGCCATACCGGAAGCCGCGTGGAACAGGAGCGCCCGCTTGAAGCCGCAGAACCCGCAGTACCGGGAGCACGCCCGGGCAATCTTCGAAAAGGCGCCTTTCGCCGCGGACCTCGGCCTCGTGCTTTCCGATCTCGGACCCGGCTGGTGCGAAACGTTCATCGACATATTGCCGAGGCACCGGCAGCAGGACGGCTACATCCACGCGGGGGTGCAGGCGACGTTGGCCGATCACACGGCGGGCGGCGCGGCGGGGACGCTGGTCCCGGCCGGCTTCCTTGTCCTGTCCGCCGAATTCAAGATCAATTTCCTTCGCCCCGCCGTCGGGGAGCGGCTCCGTTGCCGGGCGACGGTGCTGAAGGCGGGCAGGACGCTGTCGGTCGCGGAGTCGGAAATTTTCGCGGTCCGGGACGGGGCGGAAAAGCTGGTGGCCAAGGCGACAGTCACCTTGGCCCCGGTCCGGGGGCAGGCGCCCGCCGGACCGGAACCGGGCAGAACGACGTGAGGCGGCCTACTGCTCCTGCAGTTGCCGGTGCGATCGGTACTTGATCGTCTTCTGAACGCTTTTGGCTTCCTCCGAGCTCATGTCCCCCATCGTGTCGAGGCGATTTCCGTACTCGGCCGCCCGTTCCATCTCGGACCGCACGGCCGGGGACGCGGGGGCCGCGGCGAGCCCCGCCGCCGCTTTTCCCAGCACCTCCTTCGCCTGCTCTTTCTTCCCCTCGTCGGCCAGGCGGGCGGCTTCCTGGATCATCACGCTCGATTGCGCCACCGCTTTCCTCTCCTGGACCGACCGGTCGAATCCTTCTCGATGGATCCGCTCGTCGCGCACCAATTCCAGGGAAACGGATTTCGGAGCGGTGGTGACCGTTCTCCCGGTGACCGGGTCGCGGAAGCGCAGCGCCACCTCGCCGACTTCGCGCATCCCGGGCCGGTCGCCGGCCACGTTCAGGTTCGCGAAGACGGTGCGGCGCTCGCCCGCGGGCAGGTCGCCCAACCGGATGACGTAGGCGTCGCCCTCGGGCCGCCATTCGCGCCCCAGCGCCGAGCCGAAGCGGCAGTCGCGCCGGAGGCGGATGACGATCTCCACTTCGGCGGCGACGGTCCGCGACGCCGTCCGCAACTCGCCGCTCAAGGCCGCAACGATCCCTTCGGGGTCTCCGAGGTACCGGTAATTCCCGCCCCCGGCGGACGCGGCGCCCGCCAGCAGCTCTTCGTCGAAATCGTTCCCCACGCCGAAAGTCGATACGGATACGCTTTGCCGCGCCATCCCTGCGGCCATCTCCCGCAAGGCGCCCCGGTGGATCACCCCCACGTTGGCCAGTCCGTCCGAGAGGAGGAGGACCCGGTTGACGTACCCCCTGCGCCTGCCCGCCCTTGCCTGGCGGAACCCCTCTTCGAGGCCGCCGGACAGGAAGGTGCTCCCGCCGGGATAAATGGCGGCGATGACCCGGTGGAGAATATCCCGGTTCCCGTCCACGCGGCTTGCCGGCCAGGGGACCGTCACCCGGTCGTCGTAGGTCACGATCGACAGGATGTCCTCCGGCCCCATCATGTCCACCAGCTGGTGGGCGGCCGTCTTCACGAAGTCGAGTTTCCGCGCGCCCGACATGGAGCCGCTCCGGTCGATGACGAGGGCCAGGTTCACCTTCGGCCGGTCGTCCCGAACCGGCGGGTCGGGGGCGATCACCTGGATCTGGACCGTCCCGTCGCCGGGGCCGGGAATGAGGATCGTCCGGTTTTCCGGCCGTACGTCCATCGAGAGGGAAGCCGCCCCGGCGGGCGGGCCGCCGAACGCCGGCATCATCAGGGCGACCGCCAGGGCGCCGATCATCTTCCGAATCCGAACCGTTTTCATGTCGTCCTCCGTTCCTTGCGGGATGATTTGCAAAGTTAGATC
>JAJZRM010000126.1 GCA_021802685.1 Deltaproteobacteria bacterium
CTGTTCCGGGGGCAGGCGGTCTTCTTCATCCATTCCGGGTCCCGGGGGCTGGGGTACCAGGTGTGCGACGACTACCTCGACGTGATGGCGGCTTACATGCGCAAGGAACGTCTCCAGGTGCCCGACCGCCAGCTGGCGTGCGCCCACATCGGGTCCGACGAAGGGCGGCGGTACCTGTCCTCCCTCGCCGCCGCGGCGAACTACGCCTTCGCCAACCGGCAGCTGCTGGCGCACGAGGTGCGCGAGGCCGTGCAGAAAACGCTGTCGATGGGACCGCGGGACGCGGGGATACGCACCGTGTACGACGTGGGGCACAACAACGCCAAGTTCGAGAATCACGAGGTGGACGGCCGCCGGAGGGACGTGCTGGTCCACCGGAAGGGGGCGACGCGCGCCTTTCCGCCCGGCCACCCGGAACTCCCCGCGGCGTATCGCGACACCGGCCAGCCGGTGTTCATCCCCGGGGACATGGGGAGGGGGTCCTACGTGCTCGCCGGCACGCCCGGGGCGATGCGGCTGTCGTTCGGATCCACGTGCCACGGAGCGGGCCGGCGGCTGAGCCGCACGGCCGCCCGTCAGAGCGTCCGCGGGAAGTCCGTGTTCGCGGAGATGGAAAAACGGGGGGTGGTCGTCGCCTGCACCTCCCACAAGAACCTCTGCGAGGAGATCCCGGAAGCGTACAAGGACGTCGGCTTCGTGGTGGACGTCGTGGATCGGGCCGGGATCGCCCGGAAAGTGGCACGGCTTTCGCCCGCCGCCGTGGTGAAGGGGTAGGCACGAGATGCCCCGGCCGTGGTACGAGACGATCTTCGACGAACGGTACCCGGAGCTGTTCGGCCCCATCGAGCGCGATCCGGAAGAGGAAGTGGCCCGGATCGTGGACCTCGTGCCGATCCCCGCGGGGGCCTTCGTCGTGGACCTGGGGTGCGGCCGCGGGAGGCACGCCATCCCCCTTTCCCGCCGGGGGTTCCGGGTGACCGGGGTCGATCTGTCCGAAAAGATGCTGCGGCTGGCGCGGGAACGCGCCGGGCGGGAAAAGGTCTACGTGGAGTGGGTGTGCGAGGACATGCGGGAGTTTCTCCGCCCCGACGCCTTCGACGCGTGCCTGTCCCTTTTCACCTCCTTCGGGTATTTCGGCGACGAGGAGAACGAGAAGGTGCTTCGGAACGTCGGGAAGAGCCTGAAGCCCGGCGGCACGCTCCTGCTCGACCTGCGCAACGCGCAGAAAGGGCTCGCCGGCGAGGAGGACCACGAAGCGACGGTGACGGTCCCCTCCGGACAGCTGCGTCTATGCGTGCGGTTCGACCGGGCCACGGGGCGGGCGCGGGCGGAACACGAGCTGACGCGGGCGGACGGCATCCGGATCTCGTCGGCTTTCGACGTCCGGATCTACTCCGAGGAGGAACTCGAAGCGATGATCGAAAGAGCCGGGATGCGCATCCGCTCCATTCACGGTTCCCTCGACGGCGCCCCCTTCACACGGGGCGCGGAACGGATGGTGGTGATCGCCAGGAGAGGATGAGGGGACATCCTTTTCGCCGGTTACAGCAGGTCGTCCCCCGTCCCCCGGCGGGGAGAGGCCGGCCGCACCGCCGGGGCGGCGATATCCGGCACCGTCCCCAGCTTGAACGGAAGCATCGTGCCTTCGGGGCTCCCCGGCGGGAGGGCTTTACCGGTCGCCGGATCGACGCGCGCGAATGTGACCCCGGCGGGGACGGGAAACTCCCGGTCGGGGAAATACGCCAACGCCTGGCCCGTGAAGCGCGTCCAGACCGGCAGCGCCACCGATGCGGCCGATTGCCGGTCCCCCAGCGACGCCGGCGTGTCGAACCCAACCCACACCGCCGTCATCACATCCGGCGAGCCGCCGATGAACCACGCGTCCGTGTTCTCGTTCGTGGTGCCGGTCTTCCCGGCGAGGTTGGGGGAGAGTCCCCTCGCGGAAGAGGCGGTGCCGCTGCGCAGCACCTCCTGCATCAACCGGATCGTCAGGTAAGCCGTCTCGGGAGTGATCGCCGGGACGGTCTTCGGTTCCACCCGTTCGAGGACGTTTCCGGCGGCGTCCTGCACCTCCCGGATGAAGAACGGCGCGGGGCGCTGCCCCCCGTTGGCGAACGTCGAATACGCCGTGACCATTTCCAGGGGGGTGACGCCGGAGGACCCCAGCGCGATGGAGAGGTTCCGCTCGATGGGCGACGCGATTCCCAGGTTCTGCGCCATGCGGATCGCCGTGTCCACGCCGATATCGTTCAACAGCCGGACGGTCGCCAGGTTGCGGGATTTCGCCAGCGCCTCCAGCAGGGGGATGGGGCCGAGGAACGTGCCGTCGTAATTCTTCGGCTTCCACATCTCCGTTTCGCTCCTCTCGAATTCGATCGGGGAGTCGTCCGCGGCGGACACCACCGTCTTCCCCTTGTCTAGCGCGGCGCTGTAGATGACCGGCTTGAAGGCGGAACCGGGCTGGCGCCTCGCCTGGAGCGCCCGGTTGAACTGCGACGCGGCGAAGTCGACCCCGCCCACCATCGCCAGGACCCCGCCCGTATGGGGGTCCATGCAGAGGAGCGCGCCCTGGAGGCCCCGGTACCCGTTCCGTTCCTCCATCCGCTTCACGCCGTCCTTCAGGGCGTCGGTGGCGGCTTCCTGAAGCCGCCCGTCGATGGTCGTGTAGATCCTCATCTCGGTCCGGTTGACCGTTTCCGCACCGTACTTTTCCTGGAGATACAGGCGCACGTACTCAAGGAAGTAGGCCGCCTTCGAGCGGAAGCTCGAGGGAGGCGCCAGGAGGATGCGCGTGTTGTACGCGCTTTCCGCCTCCTCCTTGCCGATGAACCCGACCTCGGCCATCCGGCGCAGCACGTACCGCTGCCTCACCTTCGCCCGGTCGAGGTGGCTCCGCGGGGAGTAGCGGGAAGTGGCCTGTGCGAGCCCCGCCATCAGCGCCGCTTCGCCGAGGGTGAGGGAGGAGACGCTCTTGGAAAAATACGTCTGGGCGGCCGCCTCCACGCCGTAGGCCCCGTCCCCGAGGTAGATCTGGTTCAGGTACAGGTAGAGGATCTCCTCCTTCGACAGCTTCCCCTCGATCCGGTAGGCGAGGATGATCTCCTTGAGCTTCCGGGAGATGCTCTTCTCCGGGGTGAGGAAGAGCGATTTGACCGTCTGCTGGGTGATCGTGCTCGCCCCTTGCGCGTACCCCCCGGAGAAGATGTCCTTCAGGAGGGCCCGGAATATCGCGACGTAGTCCACCCCCTTGTGCTCGAAGAAATGGGCGTCCTCGGCGGCGACGAACGCGTTCACCACTCGGAGCGGGATGGCCTTGTAGGGGACGACGGTCCGCTTCTCGAGGTAGATCTCCCCAACGACGCGGTTGTTCCGGTCGAAAATTCTCGACGTGACGCTCGGGCGGTACGCCCGGGCGGACTCGATGGAGGGAAAATCCCCGAACTTCGCGAGCAGGCCTAAACCCGCGCCGACTCCCAAAACGAAAAAGAGCGCGGTGACGGCAAGGAGCAGCAGCAGTTTTTTCCAGGGGAACCCGGCAGGTTCCTCATCGACCAGCGGATCGTCCAACGCTTCGCCTTTCATCATCGGGATTCTGATTTCCGGTGTGCAATTATATCAGGCCCGCGGGACGGCAAGGAGGCGGGTGGTCTCCCCGCGCGTCGCCCCGGTACGGTAAAATACAATAAAAGGCGTGAATATCTCGCACCCGTTTGCGTCGAAAGAGCATCCACCGGATGGAGAATACGGGGACGGAGGGGCCGGCGATGCGGACAGTACGGACGTGGGGGATCACCGGGCTGGCAGTCGTCGTCGCGATGGTTCTTGCCGGCTGCGGCGGAGGAGACGACCGGAACGTATTCCAGGCGACGATCCTGAGCGACCAACCTTCGGACGGAGACATCGCATTCGACCCCGTCCTCAATTCGTACACCGTCGCCAGCGGCCCGGACACCCTCTTTTTCGGGATCGACACCCTGTCTCCGAACAACCCGGAATACCGGGCCTTCCTCGACTTCCCCCTGGACGGGTCCACCGGCGGGGACATCGTTCCCCTCAACGCCACGATCGTTTCGGCCTCGCTGAAAGTCTCCGTCGTGAGCGCCGAGTTCTCTTCCACGATCCCGACCCTGCTGGATCTCGTATCCTACCCTGTGGGGGCGTTGGGCTCGGCGGATTACGATTCCCCGCCGCTGACCTTCCCCGGAGGCGCATCCGCCTTCCGGAGTTTCGACTTTTTCGTGTCCGACGTCGGAAGGGACGTCGTCATCGAAGTCACCTCCTTGATGCAGGAGGCGCAACGCCGGGGTCTCGCCGATTTCCAGGTCCGGTTTCTCCTCGATTTCACGCCCGGCGCCGCCGGATTCGTCGGGATCGACGATCGTCCCACGGTGGCGATCACCGCTCCCAGGCTGACGGTCGAGTACCTCTGACGCGAATCCGCAAAGACGATGGAACGTTCGTCCGCATCCACCGGGTTTTGTTGTAGAATCTTCTCGTGCCTGCCACGAGGACGCGGAAAAAAGTCGCCGACCTGGGCGCGGTAGCGGCGGGCCTTGCCCACGAGATCCGCAACCCGCTGAACTCCCTTTACATCAACAGCCAGCTGCTCGAGGAGATGCTCTCCGAATTGCCGGAACGGTCGGTGCCGCAGAAGGACGACCTGCTCTCCCTCGCCCGCGCCAACCTGAAGGTGACGCAGCGCCTGAACGACACCCTGTCGGGGTTCCTGCGGTTCGCGCGCCCTCCGGCGATGGACCTTTCCCTTGTGGACCTGAACCGTATCGTCGAGGAGACCCTGCGGTTCCTCGAGGTGGATTTTTCGTACCACGGCGTCGCCCTGAAGACGCGGTACCACGCGTCCCCTTTACCGCTCCTGGCGGACGAGAAGCAGCTGAAGCAGGCGCTGCTCAACCTCCTGTTGAACGCGGAAGAGGCCCTGGACAAGGAAGAGAAGGTGATCCGCGTTTCCACCGGGGCGCGCGGAGGGCGCCCCTTCGTGCGGATCCAGGACAACGGCCGCGGGATTCCGCGGGCGGACCGCCGGCAGATCTTCCGCATCTTCTTCACCACGCGGAAGAACGGCAGCGGGCTGGGGCTCTCCATCGTCCGGCAGATCATCCACCAGCACGGAGGCACGATCTCCCTTCGCAGCCGGGAGGGGCACGGCACGACGGTGACCGTTTCCCTCCCCTTCGAGGCCCAGTTCCGCGCCATGTATCCCGGCCGGCTCCCGCTGGCGCTTCCCCCCCGGGCGGACCGTTGACCGCGCAGGGGAGGATCTTCGTCTTCGACGACGACGCCGACAGCCTGCAGAGCGTCGTCGCGGCGCTTCGCCGCGACGGCTTCGAGGTCGTTCCCTTCTCGGACCCGCGGGAAGGATTGGAACGGCTCGCCGCCGAGGGCGGGGACGCGGTGGTCACTGACCTGCGGATGCCGGGGCTGACCGGCATGGATGTGGTTCGCCATGTCACGAAATCGAACCCCGGCGTCCCCGTGGTGGTCCTTACCGCCTATGGAACCGTCGAGGGGGCGGTCGATGCGGTCCGGGCCGGCGCGTCCGACTTCCTGTTGAAGCCCGTGGAGATCCCGCGTCTGCGGGCCGCCGTGTTCAAGGCGGTCAAGGAAAGGGGGATGCGCCGGGAAATCGAGCGGCTGCGGGAAGCGGCTGGGCGTCCGCCCGGGGTGGAGGGGATCGTGGGGTCGTCCCGCTCGATGGAAGAGGTCCTGCGGAAGATCCGGCTGGCCGCGCCCACCCGGATGAACGTGCTCATCACGGGGGAGAGCGGGACGGGAAAGGAGCTGGTCGCCCGGGCGATCCACGCGTTGAGCCCGAGGACGGGCCGGCCGTTCCTGCCGCTGAACTGCGCGGCGATTCCCGAGACGCTTCTCGAGTCCGAGCTGTTCGGATACGAAAAGGGGGCGTTCACCGGCGCGACGGCGGCCCGCCCTGGCAAGTTGGAAAGCGCGGAGGGGGGCACTCTTTTCCTCGACGAGGTGGGCGACGTCTCCCTCGCGATCCAGGCGAAGCTGCTTCGCGCCATCGAACAGAAGGAAGTGCTGCGCGTCGGGAGTTCCCAGGTGCTCCGTGTGGACGTGCGGATCCTCGCGGCCACGAACCAGGACCTGAAAATCCGCGTGGAAGAGAAGTCGTTCCGCGAGGACCTTTATTACCGTTTGAACGTGTTCGGCATCCTTGTCCCGCCGCTCCGGGAACGCCGGGAGGACATCCCGAAGCTGTGCGATCATTTCCTCGGCCTGTTGGCCAGGGAGAATTCGGTCCCGCCGAAGCGCCTCTCCCCTCCGGCGCTCAAGGCCCTGCTGGCGTACCGGTGGCCCGGCAACGTCCGTCAGCTGCGGAACGCCCTCGAAACCGCCCTCTTCGTCAGCGGGGGAGATACGATCGGCCCCGCCGACCTCCCGGTTGAAGTCACACGGGAGGTCCTCCCCCCCACGTCATCCGAGCCGATCCCCCTTCCCGCCTCCCGCACGTTGACCGAGATCGAGCGGGACGCCATTCGGGACGCGCTGGCGAAAACCGGCGGGAACAAGACGCTGGCGTCGAAGCTGCTGGGCATCGGCCTGCGGACCATGCATCGAAAGGTGAAGGAGTACGGGATCGACTGACAAAACCGGGACGTTCATGAGAACTTCCGCAAATCGGGGACAGAGATGATCCGGGCCATGCAGTTTTGACACGGTTTTTCTTTCCGAGACACTGCCATAATGGCATTCGCTTCGGGTCCGACTTCCGGGCAGCCGCGCGGCAACAGAAATAAATCAAGCAAAAACGGGTAATTATAGGGATTTACCGCTTGCCTAAAGGTTGGCATGGGACTTGATATGTTTTTGGAGCGGAGGATTCAGAGGGATGGCACAGACGGCCGGATGGAAAGTGGTGATGATCGCCGACGCGATGGCCGACGACTTCACCTTCATGGCTCCGGTCCTCGGGCTGCTTTCGGAGATGGGGGCGCTCCCCGAGCTGTGGAACGACGGCCCCGAAGGGCTGCGGCGGCTTTCGGTCGAAGCGGCGGACCTGGTGGTGGTGGACTTGGACACCCCCTCTCTCTGCGGGATGGACGCGCTGCTTCAGATCGCGCGGGTCGCGTCCCGGGTCCCGGTGATCCTCCTTGCCCGGAAAGCCGGGCTGGAACGGCGCATGTGGGCCCTCGAATCGGGGGCCGTCGGGATGGTGACGAAACCGGTGGACGGCCGGGCGCTGTTCCGGTTCATCGATAAATTGCTGAAGACCACTCAATAAGCGGGAGGAGTAGAGAAAATGGCGAAAATCATCGGAATCGACCTGGGGACGACGAACTCCGTGGTGGCCGTTATGGAAGGGAGCGAGCCCAAGGTCCTGATCAACGAGGAGGGGAGCCGCCTCACCCCGTCCGTCGTCGGGTTCGGCAAGGACGGACAGATCCTCGTCGGCCAGGTGGCGAAGCGCCAGGCGGTCCTGAACCCGGAGAATACCGTCTTTTCCATCAAGCGGTTCATGGGGCGCCGGTACGACGAGGTGAGCGAAGAGGTCCGTCTCGTGCCGTACAAGATCGTCCAGGGGGCGAACCAGGACGCGCGCGTGTCCGCCGGCGGGAAGGAATACACCCCGCAGCAGATCTCCGCGATGATCCTCGGGAAGCTGAAAAAAGCGGCGGAGACGTACCTCGGCGAG
>JAJZRM010000127.1 GCA_021802685.1 Deltaproteobacteria bacterium
ATCGGCCGCTCGAAATCGAGGTATTGGAGGATCATTCCAATCTCCCTGTTGTGGCGTAAACTCTTATTTTATTATGAATTGCAATCACAACAAGAGTTTATTGACCTTTCGGACGGCCTCCGGGAATGACCCCTCGGGGGCGAGGCGCACGAGGTCCGGTTCGCCGGAAAGCCACGTGAGCTGCCGCTTGGCGTACCGCCGGGTGTCCCTCTTCGCGGACTCGACCGCCTCGGAGAGGGGCAAACGGTCGAGCAGGTGGGCGACGGCCTGCCGGTAGCCGATCGCCCCCATCGGCTTCAGCTCCCTTCCATATCCCCTGCCGAGAAGTTCCCGGACCTCGTTCAACAGCCCCTTTCGGAACATCCCCTCCGTCCTCGCATCGATCGCGCGGTATAACGGCTCCCGGGCGGGCCACAGGGCGAGAAACAGCGAACGGTATTTCCCCGGAGAAGCGGTCCAGGCCGCGCGCTTCCCGGCGGCGCCCCTCCCCAGGATCCGTGCGATCTCCAGGGCGCGGACGACCCGGACCCGGTCGGCGGGGTGGATTCTCGCCGCGGTCACGGGATCCGTCCGAGCGAGCTCGGCATGGAGGACGAGCCCGCCTTCCTCCATCCATCGAAGGTTCAGGACGGCGCGCACCGCGGGATCCGACGGGAACGGGTCGAGCCCCCGCAGCAGCGCGCGCAGGTACATCCCCGTGCCGCCCACGAGCAACGGGACCTTTCCCCGGCCGATGATCCCCGCGATGGCTTTTTCCGCTTCGACGACGTACCTCCCGGCGTTGTACGGCTCATCGGGGTCCGCCACGTCGATCAGGTGGTGCGGGACCTCTCCGCGCTCCTCGACGGTGGGCTTGGCGGTGCCGATATCGAGATACCGGTAAACCAGCAAGGAGTCGGCGTTGACGATCTCCAGGGGGAAGGTCCGCGCGAGGGAAAGGGCGAAGGCCGACTTCCCGGAGGCGGTGGGACCGGAAAGGACGATGATCCGCGGCGGAGTGCTCCAGTTCATAAATACGGTAACGCACCGAGAGCGTCGATGCGCCGCATCCGGCAAGGCGCGCGACTGAGTTGGCGGGGGACACTCCTGGTGTTTTCGCCGAGAAAACCAGGAGTGTCCCCCCTCATCGCAAGGAGCGCCCCTCTCTCGGACAAAGTACGTTTCCTGGGGTACCCCCGGGAGCCGGCAGTATCAAGCCTTGCCCGGCGGGAGGGGGCACAACTCCGCTCGGGTCGGCAGCGACGGCCATGGATGGCCGAAGTGCCGCGGAGGGCATGGATGCCCGGGAGCGGCCGGCGCTCGAATGCTACCGTATTTATGAATTGGAGCACTGGGTCATCCCGTGCGGTGAAACATGGCGTCGAGCCGCGAGCGGGTGAGGCGGAACCACACGGGCCGGCCGTGCGGGCAGCTGTGGGCCGCCACCGCGTCGTCGAGCTCCGCGAGGAGCCGGCGCGCGCGGTCCGGAGTGACCGCATCGCCGCCCCGGACGGAGGAATGGCACGCCATCCGCCAGAGTTCCCGGTCCGCGTCGAAGATGTCCTTGGGGAGCGTCTCCTGCTCGCGAAGCGACTCGCACAGGTCGTCCCACCACGCCTTTGCGTCGAACCGGGACAGCGCGGCGGGGCCGCCGGTGAGAAGGATCCCTCCCTCCCCCGACGGCTCGAAAGAGAACCCCGCCCGTTCCAGGAACGACTCCACGGCCGCCCGTTCGTCCGCGAGGATCCCGGGGAGTTCCACCGCCACCGGCTGGAGCCATCGCTGCAACGGGGCGCCGCGCCCGAGATACCTGTCCTTCAATCGCGAGAAGACGATCCGCTCGTCCGCCGCGTGCTGGTCGATCAGGACCATCGTGTCCGTCCCCTCGCATACCAGATACGTGCCCAGCAGCTGGCCCACCGGCCGCAGGGAGGAGAAGAACCGCTCTCCCGCCGGCTCCGCGGCCTCGAAAGGCAACCGGGCGGCGGACGCGGCGGGTTCCGCCGGAGGGAACGGAGGCCCCCCCGCGACCCCCTCGAGCGACATGTCCGGGGGACGCCGCGGAGGGAGCCGGATCCCCTGCGGCGGGCCCCGGTCGATGAACGGTTGCATGGAGTACGGGCGGGGCGAGGTCTCCCCGAGCGCCCGGCCGATCGCGTGCCGGGCGAGTTCGTTCAGGTCCCGCGGGTACCGGAACCGCACCTCGGTCTTCGCCGGGTGGACGTTGACGTCCGCTTCCGCGGGGGCGCAGGTGATGAAAAGGTAGACGATCGGCAGGCGGTCGGCGGGCAGAATCCCCCGATACGCCTCCCGAACCGCCGCGAGAAGCCCCCGGTCCCGGAACCGCCGCCCGTTGACGAAGAACCAGAGGCCCGACGCCGCCGAGCGGGAGATCTGCGGCAGCCCCACCCATCCGAAGACGCGGAAGAAGGCCGAGGAAAAGTCGACGGGGACGAGGTACTGGGCGTCGTCGCCCGCATGCCTGCGCGCCCGGTCCGACGCGGATTCCCGGCTCTCGTAGGCGAACGCCCCCGAAGGGTCGGCGAAGCGGAAAGAGATGCCTTCCCCCGGGATCGCCACGCCGTGGAACACCTCCCGAAGGTGGGCGGACTCGGTGCGTTCGCTTTTCAGGAATTTCCGGCGCGCAGGAACGTTCCCGAACAGCGCGGACACGGTGACGGTCGTCCCCGGGGGAGCGCCCGCCTCGCGGACGGACCGCACGACCCCGCCCTCCACCGACAGCTCCGTCGCGGACACCTCCCCGGGCTGCCGCGTGACCAGGACGAGGCGGGAAACGGAAGCGATCGACGGCAGCGCCTCGCCGCGGAAGCCGAAACTGCCGATACGGTCGAGGTCGTCGGCCGACTCGATCTTGCTCGTGGTGTGGCGGCGGACCGCAAGCTCCGCCTCTTCGCGGGTCATGCCGCACCCGTCGTCGGTAACGCGCAGGATGAAGGGAAAAGGACCCGACGCCTGGGCTTCGATGTTCCCCGCCCCGGAATCGACCGCGTTTTCCAGCAGCTCCTTCAGGACCGACGCGGGACGCTCCACCACCTCCCCCGCGGCGATCCGGTTGACCACGTCGTCCGGCAGGGAGCGGATGCGGACGGCCAACTACCTCTTCCCCTTGCGCGCCGGAAGATCCTCCCCGATCCGGATCTCCGCCCTCAGGATGCCGGCGACCTGCCGGTCGAACGCCGCCCGGCGCCCTTCCGAACCCTTCTCCCCCATCAGCGCCCGGGCGATCCGCTTCCCCTCCTCCACCCCCGGCTGGTCGAACGGGTCGATGCCGGCGCATTCGCCGACGATCGCCGTCACCCATTCCCAGAAGTGGAGGAAGGCGCCCACGTGCTCCTCGTCCCGCCGGCCGATCTCCATCCGCACGATGGGCCTGCCGGCAGTCCACAACGCGCCGATCGTCCCCTCGTACTCCGCGTCGAAGAGGTCGCGCAACGGGCGGCCTCCGAGCATCGCCATGTCGGGGGCGAACCCCGCCGCCGGAACGGTCCCCCGCTCCCGTCCCGCCATCCACCGGACGAAGGTGAACACCTTGTCCGCAGGGCCGTCCTGGTAGAGCTGCAATTGGGAGTGCTGGTCGGTGACGCCCACGGCGCGGGCGGGGGTCTGGCCCGCCGGCGCGCCGTTCGGCCGCCGCTTCCCGAGGCTCTCCCCCCACAGCTGCTGCCACCACTCGGCGATCCGGTCGAGCCCCGCCCCATAGGTGAACCACACCTGGACCGGTTTCGGGGACTGGTAGAGATAGTGGGCGTAGACGGCGGCGGCGAACCGCACGGGATTGTCCGTCCCCTTCGTGTGGCGGAAAACGGACTCCATCTGCGCGGCCCCGGACAGGAGCCTCCCGACGCGCACCCCCGCCGCCGAAAGCGGCAGGAGCCCCACGGCGGACAGGACGGAGAAACGGCCCCCCACGTTCGGCGGAACGGAGTAACTTCGCAGCCCTTCCGCCTCCGCCATCCGGCGGAAGACCCCCTTCGACGGATCGGTGACGAGGATCACCTGTTCCTTCCACCGCTTCCCGACGGCTTTCTTGAGCGCGGCGATCGCCAGGGAGAGTTGGGCGTTGGTCTCCGCCGTCCCCCCCGACTTGCTGATGGCCACGACGACGGTCTTCTCCATCGGGTGCGCGGCGAGCAAGGGGAAGAAGGCGTCGGGGTCCACGTTGTCCG
Source organism: Deltaproteobacteria bacterium (assembly GCA_021802685.1). Lineage (GTDB taxonomy): Bacteria > Desulfobacterota > Deferrimicrobia > Deferrimicrobiales > Deferrimicrobiaceae > UBA2219. Next base: position 4,167 of record JAJZRM010000127.1, read on the forward strand.
CCACCGAGAGATGCAACCCCCGCCGGGCGGCGGGGCCCCCGATCGCCTCGTGCACCGCCCTGGTGCCGAGCGCGGAGCCGCCGATCCCCAGCACCAGGAGGTGGGTGAACCGCCTCCCGAGGACCGCCGCGTCGCGGGCGATCGCCGCCGCCTCATCCACCCGGAACGGCAGGTCGGGGAAACCGATCTCCCCCTTCAGGTGCTTCGCCTCCAGCGACTCCACCGCGCGGTCCACGCGTCCCATCGCGGACCGGAAGGCGGGCGCGGGGATCCCGTCCCCCCCGGGAAGGTTGCTCGCCCCCACGAGGGAAAAATCGAACCGGAACCGGATCCCTTCGCCCATATCGCTTCCTCCCGGACCTGGACCGCCCGTTACGCCTTCACAGCCTCTTTCCCCTTCACCAGGCGGAATTTCGGTTCCATCGCCTGCAGCCGTTCCACGATCCCCCCGTATTCGAGCTCGCTGTACGGAAGCATCGCCGGGCCGAAGAACCCCTGGCGGCGCAGATCCTCGGACTTGGCCGCCGTCTTCGTCCGCACGTAGTCCCAGTACGGGTGGGCGAACGTGTCGGCGGGCTCGGAGAACCGCCCCTCCTTCACGGAGAAGGCCAGGCACGACACGATCGGGGGGCCGTCGAAGAAGGAGGTCCCCGTGTTCCGCGGTACGGGCATCAACGCACCGTGGTGGCTTCCCCTCATGAACCCGGCGACGAAGTGGCCGATGGTAAACGGCGCCAGGACCTCGCCCGTGGCCGGGAAGTTCCCCTGCGTGCGGACGAGCATCACGGGGTCGTCCTTCCCCGTGTACTTCCCCGCGATGTTGTGAAGCCGGGTGGTGCTGACCGCCACGGCGACCTCCCCCGTGGCGCGCGAGCGGATGGACTCGACCACGAACCGTTCCTGGTCGCGCAGCAGCGCCGCGATGTCGTAGAGGTCCTCCGGGGCGGATAGATCGATCACCCGGTCCCCTTCCGTGTGCGAGACGTCCATGATGCGAAAGGTGAATCCCTTCCCCACCTTCGGGGAGAGGATCAGCCCGGAGGAAACCATGGGGTCGGCGAACCCGAGGTAGCACGGCAGGTTGTACGCTCCCGGGTCGGTCTTGTCCGCGGCGAAGAGGAGGAACGGTTCGTTGGGGCGCTCTTCGAATTCCAGCTCGGCCACGGCGGGCCCCATCCCCTTCACGTTTCCGGAGAAGGCGTCCTTCAACAGGTCCTGGCCGGCCCCGTAGAGTCCCTGCGCCTTCGCCGTCGCCGTCCCGGCGAGGAAGGCGTCCCACGCGAGCCGGTGCACCTTGCCGTTGCCCGCGCCCTCTACATGGGACATCAGGATCGCCACGTCGTCCCCGGTGAACCCGATATGGAAATCGATAAGGAACCCTTTCCCCTCTTCCGCCACGGTCGCGCGCACCGTTTCGAGCAGTTTCGCGCTCGGACGTATGTGGCCCCCGATGGAGCCGATATCCGCCTTGATCACAGACAGCGTCACCTTCATCGGACCCCTCCTTCCTTCCGGGTTGCCTCCCGGGTTGCCTGCCGCCGATACCATTCGACGAAGCGCGCGACGCCCAGTTCGATGGGAACGCGCGGGTCGTACCCGATCTCGGCCCTCGCCCGGGAGATGTCCGCGAAGGTGATCGGGACGTCCCCCGGCTGAAACGGTTTGCCGCGGCGCAACGCGGGCCGTCCGCACGCCTTCTCCAGCAACGATACGAGGTCGGAAAGGGAGATCGTCGCGGATTCCCCCAGGTTGTACACGCGGTATCCCGGGGGAGCGTCCAGGGCCCCCAGCACGCCGGAGACGATGTCGTCGATGAAGGTGTAGTCGCGGCGGGACGATCCGTCCCCGTAGAGTTCGATCTCCTCCCCTTCGAGGATCCGGCGGGTGAACTTGTGGATCGCCATCTCCGGCCGCTGGCGCGGTCCGTACACCGTGAAGAACCGCAGCGCGGCCACGTTCATCCGGTACAAGTGGCAGTACGTGTGGCACAGGAGTTCCCCGGCCTTCTTCGTCGCCGCGTACGGGCTCACCGGGTGGTCCACGAAGTCGTCCTCCGAGAAGGGGACCTTCGTGTTCCCGCCATAGACGGATGAGGAGGAGGCGAACAGGACCTTCGGGATTTCGCGCTCCCGCGCCCACTCGAGAATCCGGATCGTGCCGTGGACGTTCACATCGGCGTACCCCGCGGGGTCGGCGACGGACGGGCGCACCCCCGCCTTCGCCGCGAGGTGGATCAGCGCGTCGGGCCGGGAACCGTCTCCCCAGAGGGCAAGGGTCCCCGGATTGCGGATGTCCCCTTCCAGGAACGAGAAGCCGGGATTCGCCCGGAGGGCGGAAAGGTTCCTCTCCTTGACGGCGCGGTCGTAGAAGGGGTCGAAATTGTCGAGGCCGCAAACCCGGTCTCCGCGGGAGAGCAGCGCTTCCGCGACGTGGGACCCGATGAAGCCGGCGGCGCCGGTGACGTACACGTTGAGGGGCACCTTGCATCCTCCCGGAGCGCATCACCCTTGCGTCTGTTTCAATACTACCCCAGAACCGGAACCGCTTGACAGGGTTGTAATCCCCGGGAAACAATCTTCCATTCGGCTATCCAGGGGAGGAGCGGAATGTTCGAAAAAGCGGTCACTGGAAACAGGGAAGCCATCTATGCGATCCTCGGGTCCCCGCCCCTGCCGCCGAACGCCATCACCCCTTCCCTCGGAACGGCCTTCATGGTGGCGACGGGGCTGCTTGTGACCGCCGCCCGTTGCATCCTCGACGCGGCGAAGCCGGGCGACCCGCCTCAAGGGAAGGTGCGGGTGATCCGCGCTCCCGACATCGGCAGGAAAGCGGAACCGGCCGCCGTCATCGCCGCCGATGCCCGGAAGGACCTCGCCCTCCTTCGGATCGACGCTCCCCGGTCCGCCGCCTGCCTCCAGCTGCTCGACGCCCCCGTTCCGGCCGGAACGCACTGCGGGACGTCGGGATTTCCCCGCATCGCGGTCGATTCCGGACCCGTGACGGGTGTCTCGCTCATCGAACTGTTTCAGGGCGCGGACATCTCTTCCTTCGTGAGCGACACCGACTCGAACGGCGATACCATGAGCCGTTACGAGACGGACTCCCCGTTGTACGGGGACTCCTCCGGCTGCCCCGGCTTCGTGGCATCCGGCGAGGTGTTCGGCATGTTCCACCAGTGTGGCAGGCATCCGTGGCCCGGCGTTTCCTTGTGGGTGCCTTCGATGGAAATCATTGCGTTTTTAAACGATAATGGGGTTATAATCTCGGGGCGACGGACATCTCGCGGCGGCATAGCCAAGTGGTAAGGCAGAGGACTGCAAATCCTTTATCCCCCGGTTCGAATCCGGGTGCCGCCTCCATTCTTTCCTTAAAGGAACTGTAGAACCGCAGAACCGGGACGTTCCTCAGAACTTCCGCAGAACGGGGACAGTCATGCATGGGACCGCAGAACCGGGACGTTCCTTAAAAGTCGATGGTGGTACCCATTCGTCCACCGAC
>JAJZRM010000128.1 GCA_021802685.1 Deltaproteobacteria bacterium
TCTGGGGGGGCGCACCGTTCGATACGACGCGTACTGGACCCGCGACCCTTCCCTTGCGTCCGCCAACCTGATCCCGCTGGCATCCTCGGTCCAGGCCGCGTACACGGATTTCCAGCCGAAGACGCTGGGCATGACGACCAACGAGAAGATCTACATCACCCTGCGCGCGGTCCTGGATACCGGGGTGCAATCCGGCCTTTCCGAATCCACGCCGTGGCGGGTTTCGAACAAGGGGCCGGCCTCTCCGAAAAGGGGAAAGATCGTAAGGAAGCAGTAAACGGCGCTTCGCGCGCGTCCGGAACGCCGCCTCCGCGCGTTTCCGGATCGTGGAAATCTCCGGACCTCCCGGGAACACCCCGGGAGGTCCTTTTCTTTCCACGGCCTTTTATCGTTTGCCCCGGTGCGCCAAATAGAACATTATTGATATAATTGACAAAGGCGAATAATCCCTGTATTTTCCAGGGAAACCGGTCAGGTGGAAAAGGAGGCCGCATGTACAAGAACATCCTGTTGCCAACGGACGGATTAGGAAAATGCGTATTCGGCACCTGTCACGGGGTTTTGCTTGCGAAAAACCTCGATGCCAAGGTAACGGCGGTCTGCATTACGGACAAACTTTCCCCGCAGGAAATCCTGAAGATTTACGACCCGGAAATGATCTTTTCGCTTTCCGAAGGGCAGAAAGCGAAAGAGGCGATGACCCAGGCGGAAGGATCGAGAAAGGAACTGGCGGACAAGGCCCTGGCCGTCGCGGAGAAGATGTGCATCGACAACGGCGTGCCTTGCGAAAAGGTGCACCTGTCCGGGAAGACCCCGGTGGACGGCATCCTGCAGGCGGCGAACGACAAGGGGTGCGACCTGATCTTCATATCGACGCACGGCAACCCCGGGGTCATGGGCACCCTGTTCGGAACCGTGGCGACGAGGATCCTCGCGCATTCGAAGATCCCGGTCCTTGTGCATCACTGCGGCGGACCGAGCTGACGACAGACCGCTCCCTCCTGTCCAGGTGGATCGCGACCCGCGGCCGGCCTTTGCGCCTCCGGCCGCGGGTCGCTGTTTTTTAAAGGCGCGCGAGCCGCAACCGGACGAAGATCGATACGGAGGTTCGCATGGCATCCGGTGAATCCCGGGACGTGCTCGGCATCCTGGCCGGCCCCGGCCCGGCCGTCTTCACCACCCGCCCGGTCATCATGGGCACGCACGGAATGGTCACCTCCGGCCATTATCTCGCCAGCAGGATCGGCCTGCATGTCCTGGAGGAGGGCGGAAACGCCGTGGACGCGGGGGTGGCGACGGGTTTCGCCCTGGCCGTGCTGGAGCCGTACATTTACGGCATCGGCGGCGAAGTGCCGATTCTCATCTACCTGGCGGACGAGAAGCGCGTCGTGTGTCTCTCGGGCCAGGGACCGGCCCCGCGGAAGGCGACCATCGAGAGGTTCCGAAAAGAGGGGATCGACTCCATACCGGGGGACGGATTGCTCGCCGCCGCCGTTCCGGACGCCGTTTCGACATGGATCCTCGCCCTGTCCCGCTTCGGGACCATGCGCCTGTCGCAGGTCCTTTCCCCCGCCATCGAACTCGCTTCGCAGGGATTCCCCATGTTCGACCGGCTGCAGGGCGCCATCGAGCGGAGCGCCTCGCAGTTCCAGGAGGCGTGGCCCACCTCGGCGCGCGCCTACCTGCCCGGCGGGCGGGTTCCCGCCGCGGGGGAACTTTACGTTCAGCGGGACCTGGCCGGGATGTTCCTGCGGCTTGTGGAAGCGGAACACCGGGAGAGGAAACGGGGCCGCCGGGAGGCGTTGCAGGCCGCGCACGATGCGTTTTATAAAGGAGAGATCGCGGAACGGATCGTGCAATTTGTACAGGAAAGCCGGCTGCCCGACTCCACCGGGAGAAGGAACGGCGGACTGATCGCGAAGGAAGACCTGCAGCGGCACGCGACAAGGATCGAGGAACCCGTGCGGGGGAACTACCGGGGATACGACGTCTTCAAATGCGGCCCCTGGTCCCAAGGGCCGGTCTTCCTGCAGCAGCTGCGCATCCTGGAAGGTTACGACCTGGCCTCGATGGGGCACAACTCCCCGGAGTATATCCACCTCCTGATCGAGGCGGCCAAGCTCGCGTTCGCCGACCGGGAAACGTATTACGGCGATCCCGACTTCGCCGACGTCCCGCTCGGCGTCCTTCTTTCCGGGGAGTACGCCGTGGAACGCCGCCGGCTGATCGACCCGGTCCGCGCTTCCATGGAGCTGCGCCCCGGAAACGCGCCCGCGTACGCACCCCGGGAAAAGAAGGGCGGCCTGGACATCCACAAGGGGGACACCACGCACCTCGACGCGGCGGATCAATGGGGGAACATGTTGTCCGCCACGCCTTCCGGAGGATGGTTCCGCAGTTCGCCGGTCGTCGAAGGGCTGGGCTTCCCGCTCGGGACCCGGTTGCAGATGTTTTCCCTGGACCCCGGCCATCCCAATTCCCTCCAGCCGGGCAAGCGTCCCCGCACGACGCTCACCCCTTCGCTGGCTTTGAAGGACGGCAGGCCGTTCATGGCGTTCGGGACGCCCGGGGCGGACCAGCAGGACCAGTGGTCGCTCCAATTCTTCCTGAACTGCGTGGAATTCGGAATGAACCTGCAGGTCGCCGTGGACGCACCCACGTTCCACACGAGCCATTTCCCCTCCTCCTTCCACCCGCACGGCGCCCAACCGGGGACGATGCACGTGGAGGGCCGCATACCGGAAACCACGGTTTCCGCCCTTCGGGAAAAAGGGCACACGGTGGAGATCGGAGGGGAATGGAGCCACGGGCGGGTTCTCGGCATCCGTTTCGACGCGGACAGCGGGGTGATCTCGGGCGTGGCGACGGCGCGGCTGGAAACCGGCTACGCCATGGGGTGGTAGGGACGTACGGAAACGGAACGGAGCGCTCCCTCCCATGCCGGGAAGGAGCGCTCCGCCGAAAGCGTTACACCGATGCCTTGGACTGCCCCTTCTTCATCTTCCTCTTGAGCGTCGCCTGCGCCGCCGCGAGGCGCGCGACCGGCAACCGGTACGGCGAGCCGCTCACGTAGGTGAGCCCGATCTCGTAGCAGAATTCGACCGACAGCGGATCCACCTGTTCCCCGCAGATCCCCATCTTCATCCCCTTCTTGATCTTCCTGCTGCTGTCGATGGCCATCTTCATGAGCATGCCGACCCCCTTGCGGTCGAGAGTGATGAAGGGGTCGTGCTCGAAGATCCCTTTCTCCACGTAGAAAGGCAGGAACCTTCCCGCGTCGTCCCGCGACAGGCCCCACGTCGTCTGGGTCAGGTCGTTCGTGCCGAAAGAGTAGAAATCGGCCTCCGGAGCGATCTCGTGGGCGAGCAGCGCCGCGCGCGCGATCTCGATCATGGTGCCCACGTCGTACTTGACGCGGACCTTGTACCGCTTCTGCACCTCGGTGGCGATCCTCACGGTCATCTCGCGCATCACGCTGAACTCCCGCACGTCGGCGATGAGCGGGATCATGATCTCGGGGACGGCCTTGCCCTTGTCCCTGACCACCTCGCAGGCGGCCTCCATGATCGCCTGGACCTGCATTTCCGAGATTTCCGGGTAGGTGATGCCGAGCCGGCATCCCCTGTGCCCCAGCATGGGATTGAATTCGTGCAGCGCCTTGTTCCTCGCGTGCAGTTTCTGCGCGGGCACTCCCAGGTCCCGTGCGATCTCCTCGATCTCTTCCTGGGTTTTCGGCAGGAACTCGTGCAGCGGCGGGTCGAGCAGCCGGATGGTCACCGGAAGGCCGTTCATCACCTTGAAGATCCCGATGAAATCCTCCCGCTGCATGGGAAGGATCTTGGCGAGGGCCTTCTTCCTGCCTTCCGTATCGTCCGCAAGGATCATTTCGCGCACGGCCTTCACCCGGTCGCCCTCGAAGAACATGTGCTCGGTGCGGACGAGCCCGATCCCCTCCGCCCCGAACTTCAATGCCGCGCGGGCGTCATCCGGCGTGTCGGCGTTGGCCCTCACCCCGAGTTCCCGGATCTCGTCGGCCCATTTCATGATGGTGTGGAAATCGCCGCTGAGATCGGGCGGGACGAGCGGGACCGAACCGAGGATGACTTCCCCCGTCGTTCCGTTGAGGCTGATGAAATCCCCTTCCTTCAGGACGTGCGGCCCGAGGGACAATGTTTTCGTTTCCTCGTCGATGTGGACCGCGGTGCACCCGGCGACACAGCATTTCCCCATGCCCCTCGCCACCACGGCCGCGTGGGACGTCATCCCTCCCCGCGCCGTGAGGATCCCCTGGGCCGCGTGCATCCCTCCGATGTCTTCCGGCGAGGTCTCGGTCCGGACCAGGATCACCTTTTCCCCCTTCGCGGCCGACGCTTCCGCGTCTTCCGCGAAGAAAACCACCTTGCCGACCGCGGCGCCGGGCGACGCGGGAAGCCCCTTGCCGATGACCTTGGGGGAGGCCTTCGGATCGAAGGAGGGATGCATGAGCCGCTCCAGCTGTTCGGGGTCGATCCTCATGATGGCCGTTTTCTTGTCGATCAGCTTTTCCTGGACCATGTCGATGGCGATCTTCAAGGAGGCGGCGGCGGTCCGTTTCCCGACCCGGGTCTGCAGCATGTAGAGCTTGCCGTCCTGGACGGTGAACTCGATGTCGAGCAGGTCCTTGTAGTGGGATTCCAGCTTCCGGTAGATCTTTTCCAGATCGTTGTAGGCGCCGGGCAACTTTTTCTTCAGTTCATCGATGTGAAGCGGCGTCCGGATCCCCGCCACGACGTCTTCGCCCTGCGCGTTGGTGAGGTATTCGGCGAAGAATTTCTTCTGGCCGGTGGAGGGGTCCCGGGTGAATCCGACGCCGGTTCCCGAATTCTCGCCCATGTTCCCGAAGACCATCGCCTGGACGTTGCACGCCGTGCCGAGATCGTGCGGGATCTGGTTCAGCTTCCGGTAGGTGACCGCCCGGTCGGAGAACCAGGAGTCGAACACGGCGTTGACGGCCAGCTTGAGCTGCTGGAGCGGATCGGCGGGGAATCCTTTTCCCGTCTCCTTCTCGTAGATGCCTTTGAAGATCCCCACCAGGTCCCGCAGGTCTTCCGTCGTCAGGTCGGTATCGAGGCGGACCCCCTTGCCCTCCTTCATGCCTTCCAGGGCCTTTTCGAACTTCTGCCGCTCGATCCCCATGACGGTGGCGCCGAACATGGTGATGAGCCGCCGGTAGGTGTCGAGGGCGAACCGTTCATTGCCCGTCTTTTCGACCAGCGCCTTCATGGTGGTGTCGTTCAGCCCGAGATTCAACACCGTGTCCATCATGCCGGGCATGGAAAATTTCGAACCGGAACGGACGGAAAGCAGCAGGGGGTTCTTCGCGCCTCCGAACTTCGCCCCCATCGCCTCCTCGACCTTCTTCAGGTTGACGAGCACCTGTTCCCACATGCCGGGAGGATACTTTTTCCTGTTCTCGAAATACGTGTTGCACGCTTCCGTGGTGATGGTGAACCCGGCGGGAACCGGGATCTTCAAGTTCGTCATGTTGGCCAGCCCCGCCCCTTTCCCGCCCAGCAGGTCCTTCATCTTCCCGGTTCCGTCCGCCTTTCCGTTCCCGAAAAAATAAACATACCGTTTCGCGCTTCTGGCCATCAGCACCCTCCACGAGGCATGGTTTCAGACATGGCGCCAATCAGGACGCAGCAGTCATTATAATGAAACGGCCGTTCGGTTTTCAACGGACGGCCGTTCAATGGTACCCCCCGTCGAACCGTTCACGGCCTCGACGGGTATGTTTTCGTTCGCGTTACTTTTCCGTCACGGGGGTTTTCTCCGGCCCGCTCTCCTGCACCTGCAAGGTCGCCGCCTCGACCGCCTCCACCTGCGCCTTCCTTCTCCTCATGATCAGTTTTCCCGCCACGACCACCCCGATGGCGAACGCCACCTCGGCGATCACGGTGCCATAGTGCGGAATGGCGAACCATTTCTGGACCAGGGCGTCCGTCGTCATCATCTCGCCGGCGACCTTTCCCAGGACGGCGGAGCCGAGGACGACGATGAACGGGTATTTATCCATCAGCATGGAAAGGAGCGTGCTGGTCCCGACGACGAGCGGGATGCTCAGACCCAACCCGAACAGCAGCAGGAACATGTTCCCCTTGGAGGCGCCGCCGACCGCCAGCATGTTGTCGAGGCTCATGACGAAATCCGCGATGACGATCAGCTTGACCGCCTGGATCAGGTTCGACGCCTCGCCGACCTTTTCGTCCTCGTGCCCCTGCGTCAGCAGCTTCACCGCGATCCATGCGATCAGCGCGCCGCCGACGAATTTCAGGAGGGGGATCCGCAGCAATTGCGCCACGAACATGGTGCAGATTACCCGCAGAAGCACCGCCGCGCCCGCCCCCAGGATGATCCCCCACTTCCGCTGTTTCGGGGGGAGGTTCCGGCAGGCCAGGGCGATGACGACGGCGTTGTCGCCCGCCAGGACCAGGTCGATCAGGACGATGCTCAGCAACGCGGATACGAAGGTGTAGTCGAAGGAGATCCATCCCAACCAGCCGAAATCGTACCGTTGGGAGCTGAGCAGCGTGGGCAGGAACGAATCGAAGGATATCGAGCCGAGTCCGCTAAAGTCGAACATCACGCGCCTCCCTCGTCGTCAAAGAATCGCCATGGGGAAACGGATCCTCTCCATGCTCAGTTTATGTCATTTGCCCGCGTCCGCCACGGTTTCCGCCAACGATGCCTCCGCCCGCGCCTTCCTCTTTTTCATGATCAGTTTTCCCACCACCACGACCCCGATGGCGAACGTCGCCTCGGCGATGTAGGTGACATAGTGCGGCAAGGCGAACCATTTCTGGACCAGGGCGTCCGTCGTCATCATCTCGCCCGCGACCTTCCCCAGGACGGCGGAGCCGATGACGACGATGATCGGGTACTTGTCCATCAGCATGGAAAGGAGGGAACTGGTCCCCACGACGAGCGGGATGCTCAGACCCAACCCGAACAGCAGCAGGAACATGTTCCCCTTGGAGGCGCCGCCGACCGCCAGCATGTTGTCGAGGCTCATGACGATGTCCGCGATGACGATCAGCTTGATCGCCTGTATGAGGTTCGAGGCCGATTTTACATCCTCGTCCGCGTGCTCCTGCGTCAGCAGCTTCACCGCGATCCATGCGATCAGCGCGCCGCCGACGAATTTCAGGAGGGGGATCATCAGCATCTGCGCGACGAACATGGTGCAGAGGACCCGCAGCATGACGGCGGCGCCGGCACCCAGGATGATGCCCCACTTCCGCTGTTTCCCCGGAAGGTTCCGGACGGCCAGCGCGATGACGACGGCGTTGTCGCCCGCCAGGACCAGGTCGATCAGGACGATGCTCAACAACGCGGTCAGGAAGGTGTAATCGAAGGAGATCCATCCCAACCAGCCGAAGTCGTACCGGTGGGAGCTGAGCAGCGTGGGTAGAAACGAATCGAAGGAAATCGAACCGAGCCAGCTGAAATCAAACATTACATGCCTCCATCGTTGTTTTCTGACACGGGGGATCTAAGTACCGCTGTACATAAATACGATGACGTATTATAGGCGGCATGTTACCATCCTCTTAAACGATGAGGGGGGTGGATATGCCAAGGAAAAGCCCATATGACATCGAGTTGTCCGAAGATGAGCGGTC
>JAJZRM010000129.1 GCA_021802685.1 Deltaproteobacteria bacterium
CGGCGGGAGAAAAGGTCGACGCGGTGATCGCCCTCGGCGCGCTGATCCGCGGCGGGACCCCGCATTTCGACTACCTGAGCGCGGAGGTCACCAAGGGGGTCGCCCAGGTGATGCTCGAGACGGGGATCCCCGTCTCCTTCGGCGTGCTCACCACCGACACCGTGGAGCAGGCGATCGAGAGGGCCGGCACGAAGGCGGGGAACAAGGGGGCCGAAGCGGCGCAGTCGGCCATCGAGATGGTCAACCTGCTGCGGAAAATGTAGTGCGCAGGGAATCACGGGAAAAGGTCTTCCAGACGCTGTTCATGATGGACGCTCTGGGGGTTGGCCCGGACGAGGCCATCCCCCTTTTCGCTCTGACCTCCCAGCCCCCTTCGGACGAGGAGTATTATCGCGGGACGGTCCTCGGGGTCTGGGAGCGGATGGCGGAAATCGACGCCCTCATCAGCCAGGCGGCGGAACATTGGCGGATCGAACGGATGGCGCTGGTGGACCGGAACATCCTCCGCCTCGGGGCGTACGAGATCTCCCACGGCCGGGACATCCCGTTCGCCGTCGCGATCAACGAGGCGGTGGACCTCGGGAAACGGTTCGGCGCCGAGGAGTCCGGCGGGTTCATCAACGGGATCCTGGACCGGATCTCCGCGATCGTCCGGAAGAAACCGGACCGCCCGAAACGGGCGGACAGCGACTGACCACGGAGGGGACGGCGTGAAGTACAGGCCGCAGGAGATCGAGCGCAAGTGGCGGAAGGCGTGGGACGAGGCGGGCGTGGACCGCTGCCCGGACGCCCTTTCCGCCCCGAAATATTACTGCCTGGAGATGTTCCCGTACCCTTCCGGCAGGATCCACATGGGGCACGTGCGGGTGTACACGATCGGGGACCTCCTGGCGCGGTTCAAACGGATGCGGGGGTACCAGGTCCTCCACCCGATCGGCTGGGACGCGTTCGGCCTGCCGGCCGAGAACGCCGCCCACCGGCACGGGACGCACCCCGCGAAGTGGACGTGGGAGAACATCGCCTTCATGCGGGAGCAGCTGCGGCAGATGGGGATTTCCTACGACTGGGAGCGGGAAATCGCCACCTGTTCGCCCGACTACTACCGCTGGGAGCAGCTCTTCTTCCTCTGGATGATGAAGGACGGCATCGCGTTCCGGAAACGCGCCACGCTCAACTGGTGCGGGGAATGCCAGACGGTGCTCGCCAACGAGCAGGTCAACCGGGACGGGACCTGCTTCATCCACGACCAGACCCCGGTGACGCAGAAGGAGCTCGACCAGTGGTTCCTCGGGATCACCCGGTACGCCGAGGAACTTCTCGAAGGGCACAGGGAGCTCGCCGGGGGATGGCCCGAAAACATCCTCGAGATGCAGCGCAACTGGATCGGCCGCAGCGAAGGGGCCGAGATCCGGTTTCCGCTGGCGGACGGGGACGGGGAGATCACGGTCTTCACCACGCGTCCCGACACGCTGTTCGGCGCCACCTTCATGAGCATGGCGCCGGAGCATCCGATGACGATGGAGTTCGCGCGGAAATCGGGGAGGGAAAGGGAGGTCCGGGAGTTCGTCGGACGGGTGGCGGGACAGGACCGGGCCGCCCGGACCGGCGAGGACCAGGCGAAGGAGGGCGTCTTCACCGGGGGGTATTGCGTCAATCCCGTGACGGGGAACCGGATCCCGGTGTACGCCGCGAACTTCGTCCTTTATGAGTACGGCACCGGCGCCGTCATGGCGGTCCCCGCGCACGACCAGCGCGACTTCGAGTTCGCGAAGAAGTACGGCCTGCCGATCGTCGTCGTCGTCCAGCCGGAAGGGGAGGCGCTCGACCCCGCGTCGATGCCGGGCGCCCACGAAGGGCCGGGAACCCTGGTCCGCTCGGGGGAATTCGACGGGATGGACAGCGAGGACGGGAAGAAGTCGATCACCCGGCATCTCGAAGGGAAGGGGCGGGGGCGCGCCACGGTACAGTACCGCCTCCGTGACTGGGGCGTCAGCCGGCAGCGGTACTGGGGTTGCCCGATCCCGGTGATCCATTGCGAGGCGTGCGGCATCGTTCCCGTGCCCGAGAAGGACCTTCCCGTCGTCCTGCCGGAGGACCTCCCCTACACCCGCGAACGGGGCAATCCCCTGGCCTCCGCGGAAGGATGGCTCCGCGTGCCGTGCCCGGCGTGCGGAAAGTCCGCCCGGAGGGAGACGGACACCTTCGACACGTTCGTCGAGTCCAGCTGGTACTTCCTCCGGTACATCGACCCGAAAAACGACCGGGCGCCGCTGGACCCGGAAAAGATGCGGCGCTTCGGGCCCGTGGACCAATATGTCGGCGGCGTGGAGCACGCCTGCATGCACCTCATCTACGCCCGGTTCTTCCACAAGTACCTTCGGGACAAGGGGCTGGCTCCGGGGAATGAGCCGTTCCTCCGGCTGCTGTCCCAGGGCATGGTCTGCATGCAGACCAGCGAATGCCCCAAGCACGGGTGGCGCTACCCCGAGGAGGTCGACGAAAACGGGGCGTGCCGCCAGTGCGGCGAGAAGGTGAACGTCGGGCGCTCGATGAAGATGTCGAAGTCGAAGCGCAACGTCGTCGAGCCCTCCGAACTGATCGAGCGGTACGGGGCCGACACGGCCCGCGTCTTCATCCTGTTCGCCGCTCCGCCGGAGCGGGACCTCGACTGGAGCGAACAGGGGGTGGAGGGGGCGTACCGGTTCCTGGGGCGCGTCTACCGCCTCGTGGCCCAGCGGGCCGAGGCGGTCGCTTCCGCTTCCCCGGTATGGGACGATTCCGCGGAGGTCCGCCGGATCCGGCAGGCGACCCACCGGACCCTCTTCAAGGTGACCGGAGACATCGAGGAGCGGTTCCATTTCAACACGGCCATTTCCGCCGTCATGGAGATGGTGAACATCCTCTACCTCGTCGAGGATCCGGCCTGGACGGCGCCCGCCACCGCGGGGGCGCTTCGGGAGGCGGTGGAGATCCTGCTCCACATGCTCTTCCCCTTCGCGCCGCACGTGGGCGAGGAACTGTGGGCGCGGATCGGCGGCGAGGGCCTTCTCTGCGCGCGTCCGTGGCCGGAGGCGGATGCGGCGCTCGTCCGGGAAGACCAGGTCGAGGTCGTGGTCCAGGTGAACGGGAAGGTCCGCGCGAAGGTCACCGTCGGCGCGGGCGCCGGGGAGGAGGAGGTCCGCGCGCTGGCGATGGCCGAAACGCGGGTACGGGAGCACACGGCCGGGAAGAAGATCCGCAAGACGGTCTACGTTCCCGGGAAGCTCTTCAGCGTCGTCGCGAACTGAATGCGCCGTTTCATGGACAGCATCGCACCCGGGCGCCGCCGCTTCACGGCCGCCGTCCTCCTGTTCGTCCTTTCGCTCGCCGCGGCGGGGTGCGGATACACCTTGAACCCGGGAGGAAAGACCCGTTTTTCCGACCCGGCGCTCCGCCTGGACCTTTCCGCCTTCACGAACGATTCCATCGAACCCGACGCCGGGGCCTACATCGCCTCGCGTTTGCGGGAAGAGCTTCGCCGTCGCGGTTTCCGCGGGTCGTTCCAGCGGTCCGGAGCGGATTACCTGGTGGAAGGGAAGGTCCGGGAGATCCCGGACGACGTCTTCTCGCACGGTTCGGACCGGTTCGCGCTGGAGAACCGCCTCACGCTGACGGTGGAGATCCGCGTGGTCGATGCGCGCGGAGGAGCGGTCCTCTGGAAAGAAGCGGGCATGAGCGAGACCGCCTCGTTTTTCGCGGGGCCGGACGCGCAGTACACCGAAGGGAACCGCCGGGCGGCGTTCGAGGAAACCGTCCGCCGCATGGTGTTGCGGATGGCCCAGACGATCCGCCTGGTCCTGTGAAGCGGGGGGCCGAATCGCCGGCGTTCCAGGCGTGGCTCGGCAGGCCGCCCGCTCCCGCGTATTTCCTCTACGGCGCGGGCGTCGGGCTCGCCGGCCTGCTTGCGGCCGAGTGGGAACGGCGGATGCGGGCCGAGGGGGTTTCCTTCGAGACGTTCCGTTGGACGATGACGGACATGGAACGGGAATCCCCCACCATGGCGTGGCGTTCCCCGTCGTTCTTCTCCCGCGTGCGGATCTTCGTCCTTCCCGATCTCGCGGAAATGAAAAAAGTCCACCGGGACGAGGTCAAGGCGTACCTCGAGGCGCCGGAACCGTCCGCCATGCTGATCCTTCACGGGACCGATTTCCGCCAGGCGAAGACGTTCGCCGGCGCGGCGAACCTGCTCTCCGCGGCGCCGAGGGACGAACAGGCGGTCGAGGCGCTGGCCCGCCACGCCGTCGCCGCCGCGAAGGGCGCGGGAGCGGCGCTTTCCTCCGATTCGGCGGCGTTCCTCGCGCGCTGGACGGGGATCTCCTTCGAAGCGCTGGAAGCGGAGCTGGGAAAGGTCCTGGCGTTCACCGCCGGAAGAGGAGCGGTCACGGAGGAAGACATCCGGGCCGTGTGCGTCTTCCGGGGGGAGGTGAACCCGTTTCACCTGGCGGAAGCCCTGGTGCGGAAAGACCGGGCGGCGTGCCTCTCCATGCTGCGCCGCTTCTCGGAGACGGCAAAAGACGAGGAGTTCCACCAGCTGAACGGCGCGGTCGCGTGGGTCTTGAGGGACCGGGTACGGGGAAAGGGCGGCACGGTCTCCCCCGCCCGCGCTGCGGAGATCTTCGAAACGTTGTCGAGGATCGATCGGGACTTGAAGGGGGAGAGCAGGCTCTCCCCCCGGCAGATCTACGAGATTCGAGTGCTTTCGGTCCTGGCGTGAAAGAGGTTCGAAGCTACTTCTTGGCTTTGTGGGCAGCCTTCGCCAGGCGGGCGATCTTGCGGGACGCCGTCTTCTTGTGAAGGACGCCTTTCGACCCCGCCTTCGCGATGACCGACACGGCCGTCCGAAGCAGTTCCGCGCCCTTTTCGGAGCCCGCTTCGATTCCCGTCCGGACTTCCTTCACGATGGTCTTCACGGTCGAGCGCACGTGCCGGTTACGTACCCGCCGCTTCAGGCTCTGCTTGTGCCGCTTGATGGCAGACGCTAACTTGGCCAACTCTGTGCCTCCATGGATTCCATTTCCCGATTTTTTGAAAGTGATATTAAATACCAGGCGGGATGAGATGTCAAATTGCATAAAAAAGGTGCAATCTGACGAAGGGACCATCCGTGCGCACACGGACCGGAATTTCCACAGGGGAATCCACAGATACTCCACAGAGGATGTGGAAAACGGGACCGCGTCATGATGTGGCCTTTTTCGCCATGTCCCATAGCCGGTCCAAGGTACGCATGTCCGACTGTTCTATGGAGATGCCCGATTCCAAAGCGATTTTTTCCATTTCCCGGAATCGCCTCTCGAAACGGTCGTTGGCGGCGATCATCGCCACCTCCGGGTTCAGGTTCAGGAAACGGGCCAGGTTGACCAGGGCGAGCAGCGTATCTCCCAATTCGTGTTCGAGGCGGCTGGAATGACCTTCCCGCATCGCCTCCTTCAGTTCCGCGATCTCCTCCTCGACCTTCTCGAGCACCTGTTCGGTCCCCTCCCAGTCGAACCCCGCCCGCGCCGCCTTTTTCGACATCTTGGCCGCCCTCAACAGGGAGGGGAATTCCCTCGGCACCCCTCCGACGATCGACCCGTGCGTGCGGTTCTCCACCGTCCGCTTGATGTGCTCCCATTGCAGCGATACGGCCTCGGGGTCGTCGGCCCGCGCGTCGCCGAAAACATGGGGATGCCTCCGGACCATTTTTTCCGAGATGGAGGCGATCACGTCGCGGATGCCGAATTCCCCCCGTTCTTCGGCGATCCGGGCGTGGAAAAGGATCTGCAGGAGGAGGTCGCCCAGTTCCTCGCAAAGAAGTTCCGGGTTCCCGCGGACGATCGCGTCGATCACTTCATGCGTCTCTTCGACGAGGTACTGGCGGAGGGTCTGATGGGTCTGGGCGCGATCCCATTCGCACCCCCCCTCGCCCCGGAGGCGGGCCATGATTTCCACCAGTTTTCGGAAGTCGTCCATTAGGGAATTTTCCTCGAACTAATGTTAGCATAACCTGTTATGACTCGTACGGTATCCAACCGGCCCTCGAGGGGTCCCGCGGCGGCGATCCTGTTCCTGGTCCTGCTGTCGTGGATACCGTCTCCCGGAACGGCGGCCGAGCCGTTTCCCGGATACCCGCCGGAGATCCGCACGCAGGCTCTCCGCCTGGTCGAGACGGCGAAGCCCGGGATGGAGGAAGTGCTGGAACCGGCGGTCCAGTCCCTCCGGAAGGCGATGTTCGAACACGCGATCCTTTCCGTGAACGCCGTTCCCGACCGGATCTTCGAGCAGGCCCGCAAGGAAGGGTGGACGGAACGGGCGGGCAGGGTGCTCCGTCCGATCACCCGCGTGGCGCCGTACTCGGTGGCCCTCTGGGCATGGCTGATCCGGGATGACCTCGCGACCTTCGGGCTGGACCATCTTCCCAAGGACCTGGAAGGGCTGGAAGGAGCGCTTCTCCAGTACGAGCCGAGCCTGCCGGGGTTCGCGGCCTGGGGGATCCTCCTCTTCTCCGCGACGGCCGCCTGGTTCGCGGTCTGGGCCTCGCTATCGCTGCTGCTGCGGGCGCAACCCGCGCTCACGTTCGATATCGCCCGCCTCTTCAAGGGAGTTCCCCGGCCCGAGATCATCGCGTTTTTCGTGTTCCTCGGCTGTCTCCTTGCGCCGGTCCTTTCGGGCGCCGGGATCGGGGCGGCGGCGTTGTTCTGGTTTTTCCTTTCCGCGGGATACGTCCGCCGGTGGGAACTCGCGACGGCGGCCGTTTCGATCCTCTTCCTCGCGGCGGTGTTCTTTCTGGGGGGAGCCCTCCAATCGAT
The DNA here is from genome assembly GCA_021802685.1 of Deltaproteobacteria bacterium. Taxonomy (GTDB): domain Bacteria; phylum Desulfobacterota; class Deferrimicrobia; order Deferrimicrobiales; family Deferrimicrobiaceae; genus UBA2219. The sequence continues at coordinate 6,828 of JAJZRM010000129.1, forward strand.
CACGAAATTCACCGGCGAGACGCGCAACGGCGGCTGGCTGGGCGGGGAAGGGTATTTCCCCCAGGCATGGCCGGACGCGTCCTCTTCTTCGGAGCGGTTCTTCGGCGGCGCGCGGTGGGAGGAGACGGTGAAGTTCGCCCGCGCCCGGGCCGAGATGCAGGCCGGGAACCTTGCCGCCGCCGATGCCTTGTGGACCGAGTGGATCCGGGAAGCGAGGGATCCGGCGGAAGGGTATAACAATCGGGGAATCGTCCGGGTCGGGTTGGGGATGACGGCGGAAGCGCTGGCCGACTTCGAGGAGTCCGCGGCGCGGACCCCGGCGGGCGGCCCCGCGTACTGGAACATGTACCAGGTATACCTGCAGACGTTTCGCCTGGAGGACGCGGCAAGGGTCCAGGCGGCGGCGTGGGACAGCCTCCGCGACCTCAAGCTGTTCGACTACCGGGCGGAGGAGTTGACGCAGGGGGAGCTCCTGCCTTCGCCGCTGCGGGTGGGGGACGCATGGAGAGAACTGTTCACCCCGCGGCGGGAATGGTTCCGGGACGCGGCGGACAGCCAAGTCTACCGTTTTCTCTTCCGGCCCCTGCCCGGGAAATGGGTTCCCTTTTTGCTGGGCGCCGGGTGGTTCTGGGCGGTGATGTGGAAGCCGCTCTCACGGAAGATCTGGATGCACAGCACGTGCCGTCCCTGCGGCACGAGGACCCTGGTCGTCGGAGGGCCCGAGAACGCCGACATCTGCAACGCGTGCCGGGCGCAGGTGGGCGGCGGCATCCGGTCCGGTGAAGAGAGGGAGCAGCGGATCCTGAAGTTCACGTTCCACCGGCGGT
>JAJZRM010000130.1 GCA_021802685.1 Deltaproteobacteria bacterium
CGATCTTCCGCGGGGCGGTGATGGACGCCAACCCCGCGAAGAAGCTCTTCAATATCATCGACTACCGGGAATACCGCGCCTGCCGCGAGGTGGGTTGCGCGAGGGAATGGGTGACTGTCCTCTTCGACGGGAAACCGCCCGCCGTGGCCAGCGTCGTCGAGATCACCGGGATCATCGAGAAAAACCGTGCGGGAAAGGGCGGGTTTGTTGTCAGGGCGAAGGCGGTCAGCGTCAAATGAAACCCGCGACGCTTGTCCTCCGCAACGTCACGCGCCGTAGAAGCCGCTTCGCATTCACCTTGTTGGGGATCACCGTGGGGATCGCCTCCCTGGTGACGCTTCTCTCCCTCGGGACGGGGCTGGAGAAGGAGGTTCGCAAGCAGGCCGACGTCCTGGGTGCCCATCTCGTGGTCACGCCCAAGGGATGGTGTGCCTACGAGCAGATCTCGGTGCTGACCGGCGAAACCTTGCCCGAGGCGATCCCCGATGCGGACGTAAAAAGGATCGCGTCCATCAAGGGCGTCCAAGCGCTTCCCTACCTCACCCAGCGCACGGCCATCGAGAACCAGCCCGTCCCTGTCGTCGGTATTCTCCCCGGGCCGATGGAGGTGTTCAAGAAGTGGGAGGTCGAAAAAGGGGATTACCGGCTCGACGAGAGGGGCGTGGTCGTGGGGCACGGGATCGCCAAACAGTTCAAACTGTTCGTGGACGACGTCGTCGCCTTACGAGGGAAGGACTTCCGCATCCGGGGGATCCTCTCCGAGGTCGGAAACCGGGACGATCTCGCCATCTATCTCGACCTTCCAGTCGCGCAGGAGCTTTACGGGGTCGGGGATAAGGTTTCCTTCATCTCCGTCAAGGTGGACGACATCTCGCAGATCGACAAGTACATCCTCGAAATCCGGAACGCGGCCAATGTCGCGGTGGTTTCGGACAAGCAACTCCTCAAATCCGTCCTGGGAATCGTGGGGGCCGTGGGCAACGCCCTCCAACTCATCGCGGCCGTGGCGATCCTGGCCGCCTGCTTCGGGATCATCAACACGATGATGACCGCCATTTACGAGAGGAGACGGGAGATCGGGATCCTGCAGGCCGTGGGGGCAAGACGGAAGACGATCTTCTCCCTGTTCCTCGCGGAATCGGGGTTTTATGGTCTTGCGGGAGGGCTCCTGGGGGTGGTTGTCGGGTTCCTCTTCTCGTATGCGGCGGCCCCCTACATCTCCCAGAACGAGTTCACCGCCTTCCTGGGAAGCGAGCAGACGGTCCGGCTGTTCGATCCGGCGATCACGTTGGAAGCACTCTCCTTCTCCGTCGCCGTGTCGATTCTCTCCGGGCTCTACCCCGCCTGGAAGGCGTCGCGTTTGAGCCCGGTGGAGGCGATCAGCTATGAGTGATCCGATTATTCGCACGGAGAAGCTGGGCAAGGTCTACGACAACGGCTACCGGACATGTGCTCTCGCCGAGGTCGACCTTGAGATCGAGCCTTACACCTTCTCCTGCATCATGGGGCCTTCGGGCCACGGGAAAAGCACCCTCCTGCATCTTCTCGGGGGACTGGACCGGCCCAGCTCCGGTGACGTTTACATTAACGGCGCCAACCTGGCAGGGATGACGTCGGATCAGTTGGCCGACTTCCGGAATCGGACCGTGGGATTCGTGTTCCAGTTCTTCAACCTGATTCCCGTACTCTCGGTCCTTGAAAACGTCCAGATCGCGTCGATGCTGGCCGGCATGCCGGACCGGGAACAGAAGGAACGCGCCGTGCGGCTCCTCGAATCGCTGGGGCTTGCGGAGAAGGCGGTTGCGAGGCCCAACCAGCTCTCCGGCGGCCAGCGGCAACGGGTTGCCGTGGCCCGGGCGCTGATCAACGACCCCGATATCCTGATGATGGACGAGCCCACGGGGAATCTGGACAGCACCTCCGAATCCGAGCTTCTGGACCTGATCTGTTCGCTTCACGGAAAGGGCAAGACGATCCTTGTCGTGACCCACTCCGAAACCGTGGCGGCTCGGTCCCAACGGATCATCCGCATCCGGGACGGCAGGATCGTGTCCGCCGAGATTTAGGTTTTGATCCCTTATTTCCAACAGCCTTCGCTCCACCTGTTCGGGCCGGTCACGACCCACGCCTTCGTTTTCCCGTTCGCCTGGGCGATCGGGCGACTGGCCTGTACAACGGCCCACGACCATCCGGGCACCCTCACGACGTTCCCGTTCGCTGTGAGCCTCAAGACGCCGGAGGCCAGGGCGTACATCACTGCCGTGTACCAGGATGCCGGGCGACTGGCGGAGCTGCCGGGACCCTCCGAGCTGGCCCGGATGGCATTTCACGACCTGGGCTGGTACGAATTCCTCCACACGCTGCTGGTCGTCTTCCTGCTGCTCTATGTGCCTGCGCGCTTCGGTCTCGACTTCCTGCGCTTGAGCGATGTCCGGTATTTCGGGCTTACGCCCGGACAGTACGCGGGTCTTGCGGTTTTCGTCGCTGCGCTCTATGCCTTCCGGCGGAGCGATGCCGCCCCCGGCGGAGGCGATTAGACTATCGGGGGGAACTTCATCCGTTGGGAGGGATCGGGCACCATGTCGAGGCCCGGAAAGGCGAGAAGGGCGGGCGCATTGGGGATCCCGACGATCCTGGCGGCGGGGTCTCCGTGCTTGGCGGAGGAGACGAAAAAGATCCGCGACAACTCGTTCCTGCCGGAGGAGGCCTACAACCAGGAAGAGGGAGTAATCCAGCATATCCAGGCGCTCCAGTACATGAAGGACAAATCCTGGAGCTATACCTTCACAGAGGAGTGGCCGATCCCCCGGGAGGCGCACCAGCTTTCGGTGACCGTCCCGATCAGCCGTCTCCAATCCGACGGCACGGAGACGGGTCTCGGCGACATCCTGTTGAACTACCGCCGCCAGCTTATCCTGAAGGACCCGATCGCCCTTGCGCCGAGGCTGTCACTCATTCTTCCGACCGGTAACGATGAGAAAGGCCTCGGAGATGGCGCGTTCGGGATCCAGGCGAACATCCCCTTGAGCGTAGAGACAGGCGACCGATGGGTCACCCATTGGAACGTCGGAATGACCTATATCCCGAATGCGAAGGGGCCGGGCGGCATCCGGGGGGACACGACCGCCTTCCATTACGGGGCGAGCCTTATTTACCTCCTTTCGGAGAACTTCAACCTTCTTGTCGAAGCCACCGGAAGCGCCTACGAAACCATCCAGGAGGACGGTTTCGTAAAAAGAGAGAACTCGTTCTTCATCAACCCCGGCTTGCGGTTTGCGGTCAATTTCGCGCGCTTTGGGATTTCGCCTTCATGAATTGCGATGTCGTCGTGCAGCCGGCTGGAATGGTCCAACCGTTGTCGCAAAAAGGAACGCAAACGTTCTTCTCATCATGGGGTCTCCTCGCCTAAACGGCTTCTTCGCCGCGGTCTCCGGTGCTGATCCGCACCGCCATTTCCACCGGGGAAACATAGATTTTCCCGTCCCCCCGGAGTCCCGTGTGGGCCGTCTTCTCGATCAGGGATACGATTTCCTCCACTTTTTCATCCTTGCAGAGGATCTCCAGCTTCATATGCAGGGAGTAGTCCAGGAGATCCTCGTCGATCCGGTGGGGGATCCCCTTCGCCCTTCCCCGCCCGAAGCCCCGGACGTCCGTAACGCTCATCCCGGTGAGCCCCTCCACTTTCTGGAGGGTTCTTGTGACCCTGGAAAGCATGTGCGGCTGTATGAACGCCTTGATCTCCTTCATCTCTTTTCCTCCTTTCGGGTCCGGGAAACGGGTTCCTTCTCCACGTCGGCGGCAAACCACCGATATACGGCCGGAATGACCAGCAGGGTGAGCGCGGTCGAGGTCACCAGCCCTCCGATGACCACCGTGGCCAGAGGGCGCTGCACCTCGCTTCCCGTCCCGCTGGAGAGCACCATCGGCACCAACCCCAGGCCGGCGGCCAGCGCCGTCATGAGCACGGGCCGCAGTCTCAGGCACGCTCCCCGGATGCACGTCTCTTCCATGGGAACCCCTTCCCGCAGCAACTGGTTGAGGTAGGTCACCAGGACCATTCCGTTGGCGAGGGCGATGCCGAACAGGGCGATGAAGCCCACCGAGGCCGGGACGGAAAGGTTCTGGCCGGTCATCCAAAGCCCCGCGACGCCTCCGACCAGGGCCAGGGGGATGTTCAGAAGAATCAGGAGGGAGTTTTTCAGGGAATCGAATGCGGAGAAGAGCAGGAGGAACACGATCAGAAGCGTGACCGGCACCACCAGAGACAGGCGCTTGTTGGCTTCCTGCTGAAGCTCGAACTGGCCGCCCCAGTTGACCAGGTATCCCGGCGGCATCTTGACCTTCTCGTCGATCGCCTTCTGGGCATCCCGGACGAACGACCCGATGTCCCGGCCGCGCACATTGCACTGTACCGTGATGAAACGCTGATTGTCCTCCCGGGTGATCTGCCGGGGACCGACGATTTCCTCGATCTTCGCCAGATCGGACAACGGCACCTTTTGACCCCCGGGAGCGGCCACGAGGATCCGCCCGATCGCCTCCGCCGTGTTCCGGCTCCCGAACCCGTACCGGACGACAATGTCGAAGCGGGGGATCCCCTCGAAGATCTGGCCGGCCTTCTCGCCTCCCACGGCGGTCTGGAGGATGCTCTGGACGTTTTCAACGTTGATCCCGTGACGGGCGATGGCCTGGCGGTCGATCGTGATGCGAAGCTGCGGTGTCCCGGTCACCTGGTCCTTCTGGACATCGTCCGCGCCGGAGACGGTCCGGATCACCGCTTCCACCTCGGCCGCCTTCTGTTTGAGCACTTCCATGTCCTGGCCGAAGATCTTGATCGCCAGGTCCGCCTTGCTGCCGCTGATCAGCTCGTCCACCGCGGCAGCGATCGGTTGCGTGAAGTTGAACGCCGCCCCGGGGAAGCTTCTGAACTCGTCGCTCATCTTGTCGAAGAGGTCCTCGGGGGTCTTCGCCGTCTTCCACTGGTCCTGCGGCTTCAGGGCGATGAACGCCTCCCCGGAATTGACCGGGTCGGCGTGGGCGCCCACCTCCCCTCGTCCCACGCGGGTCACCACCGTGGTCACCTCCGGGAATTTCTCCATGAGTCGGCGCTCGAACCGGGTCATCGTGTCCCGGGCCTCCTCCATGGAGATGGAGGGGGCCATGGTGGCCCGGACCAGGACATCTCCCTCGTTCAGCCGCGGCACGAATTCCGACCCCAGTCGGGTGAAAAGGAGCCCTCCGACCACAAGGAGGGCCACGGCCATCCCGATGGCGGCGGCCGGCTTGCGGACGAAGAAGGTCACCAGCGGCCGGTACGCCGACTGCATCCAACGGACGACGACGAATTCCTTGTGTTCCCCGGATCCGCCTTGCTGTCGGCGCATCAGCAGGCTCGCAAGGACAGGCGCCAGGAGGACCGCGAACAGCAGGGACCCGAACATGGCAAGCGCCATCGTCTGCGCCAGGGGACGGAACGTCTTCCCTTCCACCCCCTGCAGGGCGAACAGGGGCAGAAAGACGATCACGATAATGAGAAGCGAGAGGACGATGGGGCGGGCCACTTCCGTGCACGCCCGCAGGATCACGTGCATGAGAGGTTCGTCCGGATCCCCCTCCCGGATCATCCGGTCCACGTTTTCGATCATGACCACCGAACCGTCGACCAGGAGGCCGAGGGCGATCGCCAGCCCTCCGAGCGACATGAGGTTGGCGGAGATGTCGAAATACTTCATCGCCAGGAAGGAAAAAGCCAGCGAGAAGGGGATGGCCGCCAGGACCACGATGCTCGGCCGGATTCCCCCCAGCATCAGGAGCTGGATCAGAATGATGAGGAACACCGCCTCGGACAGCGCCTTAGTGACCGTCCCGACGCATTTCGCCACCAAGGTCGCCTGGTCGTAATACGGGACCACCTTGATGCCGGGCGGGAGGACCTTGTTGATCTTGTCCATCCGCTCCTTAACGTCCTTGATGACCGTCGAGGTGTTGGTCCCGATCAGTTTCAGGACCATCCCGACGACCGTCTCCCCCTTGCCGTTCCGGGTGGCCAGGCCGCGACGGATCTCGCCGCCCGTCGCCACGTCGGCGACCTGCCGCAGGAACACGGGCGTACCGTCCTTGGACTTGAGGACGATGTTCTCAAGGTCGGGGATCTTTTCGGCAAGCCCGACGGACCGGACGATGTACTCCTCCGCGTTCTTGACGATGAACTGGGCTCCGACGTTGGAATTGTTCGCCTTAACGGCCTCGAGGACGTTGCCAAGGGAGAGATCGTACCGGAGTAGGTCGGCGGGACGAACCAGGATCTGGTACTGCTTCACCTCGCCCCCGAGGGAAAGGACTTCGGTGACCCCCTTGACGGTTTGGAGGTTGAATTTGATCAGCCAGTCCTGGATCTCCCGAATCTGCTGGGGAGTGCGTTTGCCCGTCTCGTCCGCCACGATGTAAAAGAGGATCTGGCCGAGCCCCGTCGAAATCGGCCCCATCTCCGGGTCCCCGAATCCCTCCGGAATCTCCTCCCGGGCGATCTGCAACCGCTCGTTGACCAACTGACGGGTGAGGTAGATGTCGGTCCCGTCGTCGAAGTAGATGTTCACCACCGAAAGCCCGAAGTTGGAGACCGACCGGATCTCCTTGAGGTTGGGGAGACCGCTCATGGCAACCTCGACCGGGTAGGTGACGTACTTCTCGACTTCCTCGGGAGCCAGACCTCCCGTTTCCGTGAAGACCTGGACGAGGTTCGGAGTCACGTCGGGAAACGCATCAACGGGAAGCCGGGTATAGCTGTACGCCCCTGCGGCCAGGATCAAGCTGCCGAGGACCACCATCAGGAGGCGGTTCCGGAGGACGAATGCGATGAGTGTCTGCATGGTTGCTCCTCTCCCGCCTCAGTGGCCGTCGCCGTCGCCGAACGATCCCTTGGCGAGTTGCGCCTTCAGGGTGAACGCGCCGGCGGACACGTACTTCTGTCCGGGTTCCAGGCCCGAGGTAATCTCCACGTGCGTCCCGTTGGAACGCCCGATAACGACCGGCCTTGGTTCGAAACCGTCCTCGTCCTCCACGAATACGACCGTTTTTTCGTCCAATGTCTGCAAGGCGACCTTGGGAACGAGGACCTTCACCGGAACGTCGCCGACGGCGACTTTCGCGGTGACGAACAGTCCCGGCCGCAAATGACCGCTGCGGTTCGGAAGAACCACCCGCGCGGTGGCGGTCCGCGTCATCTCCCCGACGAGCGGCCCGATATAGCCGATCTTGCCCGTCATATCCGGAATGTCGTGCCCCGCCGAGACGACGGCGGTCTGCCCCAGGCGGATGGAAGAAATATCCTTCTGGTACACGCTCAGGTTCACCCAGACCGAGTTCAGGTCGGCGATCCGGAACAGGTCGGTGTCCTCCTTGACAGCCTCCCCCAGCACGACATGCTTCTCGATGATGGTCCCGTCGAACGGCGCCACGATTTCGTAGCGGATATACGATTCATCGGGGTGGGATGGGAGATTTGCCAGGTAGGCATCCGAAAAGCCGAGCGCATGCAGCTTTTGCTCGGCGGACCGAAGCTCGATCCGCACTTCGGCCAGGGCCTGTTTCGCCTGCAGGTAATCCTGGGCCGGGGAGATCTTCTTCTTCCAGAGGT
>JAJZRM010000131.1 GCA_021802685.1 Deltaproteobacteria bacterium
CCGGAACAGGTCCGGAGCCACCGCGCCCGCCGTCCCGTTCCCCCCGTCCACCACCACCTTCAGCCTTCGGGGGATCGACAGGTGTTCCGTCACGTATTTCCGGTACGCGGGGACGATCTCGCGGTGGACGAGTTCCCCCTTCCCTTCGCGGAACACCCCCCCCTCGATGATCCGCCGGAGTTCCTGGATCATCTCCCCGTACAGCGTACCGAGGCCGATGCACAGCTTGAAGCCGTTGAACTCGGGGGGGTTGTGGCTCCCCGTGACCATCACCCCGCCGTCGGCGCGAAAGTGATGAATGGCGAAATACAACAGCGGCGTCGGGCAGACGCCCGCGTCCAGGACGGCGAGGCCCGTGGAAAGCAGCCCCTCGACGAGGGCGTCCCGGAATTCCGGCGAGGAGAGCCGCACGTCCCGTCCGAGGGCGACCGTGCGGACCCCCCGCTCCGCGGCGTAGGTGCCGTATCCCTTCCCCAGGAGCACGACCGCCCCGCGGTGGAGGTCCCTCCCCACCAGCCCGCGGACGTCGTACTCCCGGAAGATCAGCGGGTTGACCGCCGCCGGCGGTTCAGTCAAGGTGGATCTCCATGTACGCCTTGGAGGTCCGCCGGGCGACCTTGGTCCGATGGGCGGCGCGGGACACTTCCCTGGCGACCGTGGGGGCGATCTTCCGATTGAACATCGACGGAATGACGTTGTCCTCGGAGAGCTCCTCCTTCCCCACGCAGGAGGCGATGGCGTAGGCCGCCGCCAGCTTCATCTCCTCGTTGATGCAGGAAGCGCGCGAATCCAGCGCTCCGCGGAAGATCCCCGGGAACACCAGGGAGTTGTTGATCTGGTTCGGGTAGTCGGACCGGCCCGTGGCCATGATCCGAACGAACGGCGCCGCATCCTCCGGCATGATCTCCGGCTCGGGGTTGGCCATCGCGAAGACCACGGGGTCCTTCGCCATCTTCTTCAGGTCGTCCACGGTGAGCAACCCCGGCCCCGCCAGGCCGAGGAACAGGTCCGCTCCCGAGATGACGTCCGAGAGCTTCCCCTTCTCGTTGAACGGGTTGGTGTGCGCCGAGTACCATTCCTTCATGAAGTTCATGTGCTGCCTGCGCCCCTTGTAGATCGCCCCGATGCGGTCCACGCCGATGATGTTGCGCGCGCCGGCGTTCAGGAAGATCTTGCTGCACGCCACGCCCGAGGCGCCCACGCCCGCCACCACGATCTTCATGTCCTCGATCCGCTTCTTCACGATCTTGAGGGAGTTCAGCAGCGCGGCGAGCACGACCACGGCGGTGCCGTGCTGGTCGTCATGGAACACGGGGATGTCCATCTCGGCCTTGAGGCGCTCCTCGATCTCGAAGCAGCGGGGGGCGGAGATGTCCTCGAGGTTGATCCCGCCAAAGGTGGGGGCCAGCGCCTTGACGATCCGGACGATCTCGTCGGTGTCCTTCGTGGCGAGGCAGATCGGCCAGGCGTCGATCCCGCCGAACTCCTTGAACAGCATCGCCTTCCCTTCCATGACCGGCATCGCCGCCTCGGGGCCGATGTCGCCCAGGCCCAGGACCGCCGTACCGTCCGACACGACGGCGACGGCGTTCCGGCGGACGGTGAGGGAGTACGACTTCTTCGGGTCCTTGGCGATCGCCATGCAGACGCGCGCCACCCCGGGGGTGTACGCCATGGAAAGGTCGTTCCGGGTCTTGATCGGCGCCTTGCCGCGGACCTCGATCTTCCCCCCCAGGTGCATGAGGAAGGTGCGGTCGGAGACGTTGATGACCTTGACCCCCGGGATTACCTTGACGGCGTTGATGATCTGCTGCGCATGTTCGATGCCGTGAGCGCGCGCGGTGATGTCGCGCATGACCGTGCCTTTGCCGTGGCCCGACAGATCCACCGCCCCGATGTCGCCCCCCACGCTGCCGATGGCGGTCGTCACGTTTCCCAGCATGCCCACCTTGTTCAGGATCTCAAGCCGCATTGTGATGCTGTAGCTCTCGCTTGGAGAAAGAGTCGGTGTCATGGCTCCTCCCTGCCTGGAAAGGGGTTGGGTGCGCGGATTCTCGGCGTATTTTATGCACACTCCCGCGACAAAACAACATAGAGGGGGGACCCTCTACTGGACGCCGCGCCTGGGGCAGACCGGCTCGAGGCCGCATTGCGCGCACCGCGGTTTCCGGGCGATGCACACATGGCGCCCGTGCCACCCCAGCCGCGTGGCGAATTCCCACCACCGCTCCCTGGGGATCGCCGCGGCGAGGTCCGCTTCGATGCGTTCCGGATCCTTGGAAAAGGTCAGCCCGAGGCGGAACGAAACCCGGGCGACGTGCGTGTCCACCGGCAGGGCGGGCGTCCCGAAACAGGCGCCTAGGAGGACGGATGCGGTCTTCCGCCCCACGCCGGGAAGGGCGGTGAGTTCCTCCATCCTCCCGGGAACCGCCCCCCCGTGCCGGAGCACGATCGCGGCGGACAGTTCCCGAAGGGCCTTCGCCTTGTTCCGGTAGAAACCGGTGGGACGCACGGCCTCTTCCAACTCGGCCTGACCGGCGCCCGCGAACGCCGGCGGGTCCGGGTACGAACGGAACAGCGCCGGGGTCACGCGGTTGACGCGCTCGTCGGTGCACTGCGCGGCGAGGACGGTGGCGACGAGCAGTTCGAAGGGGTTTCGGTACGACAGCAGCACCCGTGCCTCCGGGTACTCCCTCGCGAGGAACGAGAGGACCTCCGCCGCCGGGGCGCTCCCCTTTCGCGAGGTCATCCCGCGGGCTTCCTGCGGAAGACGACCACCTCGGACCCCTGGACGTCCACCTCGAAGACGAACCCTTCCGCCGGGCAGGAGTACGGTCCCTCCGGTTCGCGATCCTCGCCGCCGGCGGGAAACGCCCCGCGCGCGTCGAGCCAGTCGAGCATCGACCGGACTTCGCGGAACGTCATGTCCATCTCCGTGATGATGTTGTAGAGCCGTCCCTTGTGCAGGATCGGGTAGGTGTCGAACGCATCGGTATCCATTTCGCACAGTTTACCACGCGGGATTGAAAGAACCGCCATGGTCTGCTACCTTCAAGCCACATGCATCCGTGGATATTGGAGGGCCGATGATCATCCGTGATATTCTCGAACACAACGCCCGCATCCACCCCGCCGGAATCGCCCTTGCCGCCTTGAACGAAGAGGTGACCTACCTCGACCTGCGCCGCCGCGTCCGGCATCGCGCCGCCGCCCTGTCGCGGCTGGGCATCGCCCGCGGGGACCGGGTGGGGATCCTCGCCCACAACTCCATCGGGTACGTGGAGTTCTTCTTCGCGGTGACCCATATCGGAGCGGCGGTCGTGCAGCTCCATCACCTTCTGAAAACCCGGGAGATGATCGCCATCCTGCGGGACGCGAATGTCAAGGCGCTTTTCCACGAGGAAGAGTTCCGCGCACAGGCCGAGGAGATCCGTCCCTCCCTCCCCGGGATCGCGGAATTCATCGGGATGGACGATCCCCGCCTCCTCGTCCCGGCCGGGGACGGCGGGCCCGGCGGCGCCCCCCCCGTCCAGGAAACCGATATCGCGCTGGTCGTGTACACCAGCGGGCCGTCGGGGCACCCCCGCGGCGCGATGCTTTCCCACAGAAACCTCATGGCGGCTTCGGCCTACTCCGCGATGGAGCTTGGCTTCTCCAGGAAAGACGTGTTCCTCTCCTGCGCCCAGCTTCCCTACCTCGGCGGGACGGGCCGGCTGCTCCGCTTCTTCCACGTGGGCGCCACGATCATCCTGCAACGGGGATTCGATCCGGTGGAGGTGCTCCGCACCATCGAGCGGCGCTCCGTGACGCACGTCCTGCTCACCCCCACGATGTTGTACCGGATCATCGGATCCCCCACCGCTCGGAAGTTCAACCTGGCGACGCTGCGCACCGTCCTGTACGGCGGGGCATGGATCTCCGTCGACCTGATCAAGCGCGCCATCGGGTTCTTCCGCTGCGGCCTCGTCCAGACGTACGCCCACGTGGAAACCACCGGGGTCCTCACCTTCCTCCACGAAGAGGACCACCGGATGGAGGAGAACACGCCGTACATGAAGAAGATGATGTCCGTCGGGCAGGAGGCGGTCGGCGTCGAGGTCCGGGTCGTGGACGAGGAAGGCCGGGAGGTCCCGCCGGGAACGATGGGGGAAGTCGCGGTGCGGGGGCTGATCGTCTTCGAGGGATACCTGAACGACCCGAGGGGGACCGCCGAGGCGTTCCGGGACGGGTGGCTCCTCACGGGCGACCTGGCGGCGCTGGACGAGGAAGGATACCTGTACGTCGTCGACCGGAAGCAGGACAACCTGATGGTGGACGGCATCTCCGTCAGCCTCCGGGAAGTCGAGAACGTCCTGTGCGAGCACCCCTCGGTGAAGGAGGCCGCCGTCGTCGGCCGCCCCGACTACACGATGGGCGAGGTTCCCGTTGCGGTCATCGTGCTGAAGGAGGGGGAGAAGGAGGATCCCGAGGCGATCCTCGAACATTGCCGCCGGAACATGGCGCCGTTCAAAGTCCCCCGGGCGGTGGAATACCTCGGCGTGTTCCCGAGGAACGCCCAGGGGAAGGTCCTGAAGGCCACGATCCGGGACCGGATGGCGGCCCGCCGGACCTAGCGCTCCAACAGAGATCAGCGGTCGGATTCCCCGAACACTTCCGCGGTGAACCCCTGCAGGGTCGCCCCGTGCCGCCACGCGGAGGACGGGAGGCCGGCTTTTACGCACGTCTGGTCAAGGAACGTCTCGAGGTCCCATCCCATTTCGGAAGGAACCTGCGGGAGCAGGAGCCCGCGCATCCTTCCCTTGGTGACCATCAGCCCATGGCGCCCCACCTCGACCTCTTCGGGCAGGATCGGAACGAGGGGGGTGAGAACGGAGATCTCGATCCGAAGGGACGGCAGCTCCGCGGCGGACACGGGGGGGAACCTCGGATCCTCGGTGGCGGCGGCCACGGCGCACTCCTGGACGACCCGGTACAGCGGCGCGACGGCTTCCGTGTACCCGATGCATCCCCGCAGCCGGCGGTTCTTCGTCAGGGTGACGAAGGCGGATCCGGCCTCGGAGAGTTTTCCCGCCGCTCCCTCGATCCCCGGCACCTTCCGTTCGCGGAGGTAGCTCTCGATCGCCCGCCGGGCGATCCCGAGCAGGGCACTGCGTTCTTCCGCGTCAAGATACGGCGCGGCCTCCACCAAGGATTGCCTGGTCATCGCCTCCCCCCGCACGGTTTCGAGAAATTATATTATTTGCGGCGGATGGATTACGAGCGGAAATACTTCGGGGTCTCTCTGTCGGCGGCATCCGGGAGGAAGATGTCCCCGGGAATCCGGATGCGCGGCTGGCAGGAAAGGAAGTAGTGGGCGATGTCCGGATCGAACTGCGTCCCCGAGCAACGGCGGATCTCCTCCGCCGCCACGTCCATCGGCAGCGCCGTCCGGTAGGCGCGCGTCGAGGTCATGGCGTCGAACGTGTCGGCCACCGCCATGATGCGCGACGCCAGCGGGATCTCCTCCCCCGCCAGGCCGCCCGGGTAGCCGCGTCCGTTGAACTGCTCGTGGTGGTGGAGGATGGCCGGGAGCAGCGGGTGGAAGAAAGGGATCGGCTCGAGGATGCTCACGGAGATCTCCGGGTGGCGGACGACCTCCTCGAACTCCTCCTTGTCGAGTTTCCCGGGCTTGTTGAGGACCGACTCCCGGACGCCGATCTTCCCCAGGTCGTGGAGCACCGCGGCGCGCCGAAGGTCCTCCACGTCGGATTCGGGCACCCCCATCTCCCTTGCGGTCGCCACGGAGTAAATCGTCACCCGCTGCGCGTGGCCCCGCGTGTAGTGGTCCTTCGCCTCCAGGGCCTTGACCATCGCGTCGATGGACCGGACGTACATCAGGTTGATGACGTCGGTCTGCTCCTTGACTTTCTTTTCCAGGTTCAACCGGTAATCCTCGACCTGCCGCTCCAGGTCCTTCTTCCGGAGGGCGTTTTCGAGGGTGATCAGGAGCACGTCGCCGTTGAAGGGCTTGGTGATGTAGTCGCACGCCCCCATTTTCAGGGCGGAGACGGCGGTGTCGAGCTCGGTGTTGGCCGACATCACGACGCCCGCGGTGGAGGGGCACCGCTTCGCCCATTCCCCCAGGAGGGTGATCCCGTCCATCCCGGGCATCCGGATATCCGTGAGGAGGAGGTCGTACCGTACGCCGCGGATCTCGAGTTTTCTCAGGGCGTCGTTTCCGTCGCACGCCTCGTCCACGCTGTACCCCGCCTGCTCGAGCCATTCCCTGACGATGAAGCGCAGGAATTCCTCGTCGTCGACCACAAGGACACGTACGCCCGCGGGGTTTATAAGTAATGATTCCCCCGGGCTATGCATGGCGGGATTCATAGAACCGCTTATCGGCAGGAATATCCGGGAACTTTAAGGATAATTTCACTTGCTACTCCGGCAAGTTGCCACGGATTTTACACGTTGAACCGGACATGGACGATCTCCCCGTCCTTCACGATGTACTCCCTCCCCTCGAGCCGCAGCTTTCCTTCCGTCTTGGCCTTCGCCATCGAACCGCACCGGAGGAAATCGTCGCAAGGGATGACCTCGGCGCGAATGAAACCTTTCTCGAGATCGGAGTGGATCCGGCCCGCCGCCGCGGCCGCGGTGCTTCCCCGCCGGATGTTCCAGGCGCGGACCTCGTCCTCCCCCACCGTCAGGAAGGAGATGAACTGCATCGCGTCGAAGGCGCCGCGGACCAGCAGGTCCCGGGCCGACCGCCCGGTCCCCATCTCCCGAAGGAATTCGGCCTGCTCGGCCGGCGACAGCTGGGCGATCTCCTCCTCCACCTTGGCGCAAAGCCGGATCAGCGGGACCTTCGCCTTCGCCGCGGCCTTGGAGAGTTCCGGGTACGCCTCTCCCCGCAACGCGTCCTCCCCGACGTTCAGGACCGCCAGCATCGGGAGGCGGCTGGCGAAACGGAATCCCGAGACGGCCCGTTCCTCCTCACCGACCAGTCCGACCTCGCGCAGGGGGACCTCCTTCTCGAACGCTTCGATCGCCTTGTGGAGGGCGGTCCACTCGGCGTCCCTTTTCGCCTCCTTCGTCATCCGCTCGATCCGCTTCTGCGCCACGAGGTAGTCGGAAAGGACCAGGGCGGAGGAGATCTCCCGGAATTCCTTCACGGGATCCATGCCTCCGGGAGGGGCCGGGTGGTAGTCGTCCGAAAATCCGCGCAGGACAGGGACGAGGACTTCCATGTTCTTCAGGGAAGCCAGCGCCTGCGCCGAGAGCAGGTCGGGCTCCCCCGCGTCGATGTCGTGGAAGGCGACGGAGACGTGGGTGACCTTTTTCGGACGGAAAATCTCCGCCAACCGGTCCACCCGGCCGTCCGGGACCTTGATGGCGCACACGCCGGCGTGCTTGCCTTGGGAAGCCCCTTCCCCCGCGCCGGACAGTGCACGGAACAGGGTGCTCTTCCCCGATCCCGCGTTGCCGAAGATGCCGACTTCCAACGTCTTCCCCTTGTCTTATTACTCTTCCGGGATTCCCGCCAGGAGGTCGCGCTCCGGGAAGGTCAGCCCGGCGAGCCGCGTCCTGGCAAGGACGTACGTTTCCTGCCGGGCGAATTCCCGGTACCCCGCCCGGCCGAGGATCCGATCC
>JAJZRM010000132.1 GCA_021802685.1 Deltaproteobacteria bacterium
CGCTCATCATCTTCCGGGCGTCTACCCCCGCCGCGGAAACCACCACGAGGCCGAGGAGGAACACCGGCAAAGCGGAACGCGCTTTCATTGCAGTCCCTCCCTGAACGAATCGTATTACGCCTGAAATTCCAATTTACCGGCAGCTTCGGGCGGAGTCCAGCCTTTCACGCCATCTTGACCGGCCCTCCCCCCGGGGCTATTAACTAAAGGTACAGGAGGTGCTGCCCGATGATCATCAAGGTGCTGGGCGCCGCGGGCTCCGAAGTTCCCGGGCACAACTGCCCGGCGTTCCTGGTCGACGGGAAGTTCCTGCTGGACGCGGGGACGGTCGCCGTCGCCCTGAACATCCTGGAGGAACGCACCCTCCGCTGGATTCTTCTCTCCCATGCCCACCTGGACCACATCAAGGGGATCCCCTTCCTCCTGGACAACCTGGTGAGCCGGGGCACGGGAACCACCGTCACCGTCCTCGGAGGGGAAGACGTTCTCGGCGACCTGAGGAACAACATCTTCAACGACCGGATCTGGCCCGATTTCACCAGGATCCCCTCGCCCGAGGAGCCGTCGCTGCGGTTCAAGGCCATCGACCCCGGCCGGCCGTTAGGGATCGACGGTTACACGATCACGATGGAGAAGGTCGATCACACCGTCCCCGCGTACGGGTACATCGTCGAGGACCCGGGGAAGACGGCGATCGCCTACACGGGCGACACGGGGCCGACCGACCGGTTCTGGAGGAGGATGGCGGAGCACGATGTGAAGATGCTGATCACGGAAACGTCTTTCCCCAACCGCATGGAAAAACTCGCGCTGGCGAGCAGGCACCTGACCCCCGCCCTGCTCGGGAAGGAGATCGGGAAGATGTCCCCGCCGCCGCAACGGATCCGCATCATGCATCTCAAGCCCCAGTTCGTTCAGGAAATCGAGTCGGAGATCCGGGCGCTGGGGCACGACAACATCGGGTTTCTGAAGGACGGGGAACTGATCCGGATCTGAATCACCGGCCGATGTATTCCGAAACCCGTTCGACGGCCGTTTCCGCCGCTTCCGTTTCGGGGCGCCGCGGGAGATAGATGGTGACCGCCGTCCCCTTACCGGCCTTGCCGTCGACCCAGATGTAGCCCCCGGCCTGTTTCACGATCCCATGGATGGAGGACAGGCCCAGCCCGAACGACCCCGGCTTCGTCGTGAAGAACGGCTCGAAGAGCAACGCCCGCGTGTCCGCGTCCATCCCGATGCCGGAGTCCCGCACGGACAGGACGACGTAAGCGCCGGGCGCGATGGAGACCCCCTGGCGGATGCCGGGACGGTCGAAGTCCACCGCCGCGGTCTGGATGGACAGGTGCCCGCCGCGGGGCATCGCCTCGCAACCGTTGAGGACAAGTTCCATGAGGAGCCACTCCGTCTGGTCCGGATCGGCATGGACGGGCAGGAGGGACGGCGCCAGGTGCGTTTTGAGATCGACCTTCGCGGGGAGGACCTCCCGGATCCCGGGCTCCATCGAAACGACCAGGGCGTTGATGTCGAAGGGAGCGGGATGCATGAAGATTCTTCGGGCGAACGCCAGAAGCTTTCGAATCATCGATGCTCCTTTCTCCCCGCTGCGGACGATCGATTCCGCCGGAGCGCGCGCGGGGTCCCCGGGACGGGTGCGCGCGACGATGAGCGAGGCGTTCCCGATGATGGGGGTCAGCAGGTTGTTGAAATGGTGGGCGAACGATCCGACCATCCGGCCGATCTGTTCGGGGGAGCGCTGCCGGTCGCTTGCCCGCTCCCTCGGCGCCGGTTCCTCCTCGATGCGCCGGATCGCCACGAATTGGGCGATGCGGCCGAGAGGGTCCACCAGGGGGAGAACGGCGTACCCTTCGTCCAGGCATCCCGCGTTCCCGGAGGCCGGGTCCGCGCCGCCGTTCCGCACGGCCGATTCCAGCAGGCGGAACAAGCGGGCGTCCGGGCCGTTGCGGAGTTCCGCGACCCGCTTCCCGAGGACGGCGTACCGGCTGAAACCGGCGACCTCCTCGAACTCGGGGTGAACGGACAGCACCGTTCCGGCGGCGTCGACGGTCAACAGGACGATGCATTCCTTCACGGGCGTCGACTCAGTGGGAGATTCCGGTCCACTGGGCCTGCGACGCGCCCGTGTGGGTGTTCCAGAGGCACTTCATGAATTCCGGCACCGGGGATTTGTGCATGACGTAGTCGACCCCGGCCATGCGGAACTCGGCCGAGGTGGCCCGGATGGGGGATCCCGTCATCAGCACCTTTACGGCCTTGCGCTGCCTGTCCCGGATGATGCGGAAAAACGACAGGCCGTCCATTTCCTCGACCCAATCGTCGCACACGATGAGATCGAACGTCTCGCTCGTGACCGCGTCGACCGCTTCCAGGAAATCTCCCGCGGCGACGACGCGGCACCTTTCCCCCTCGAACCACTTCCCCTCGAATATCCTGCCGATCGCTTCGCGAAGCATGGGATCCGGGTCGAAAAGGAAGATGTTCAGCATGGGGCCCCCCGTGGCGGAGTCTTTCGGTAGTTGCAGGCGGAATAGGGAAACGCAACGCGCGTGCCAAGACGCATGGTGCTACAAGATACGGCAAACTACAGGAAAAACAACGAACCTTCCGGGGAGGGGGAAGGGCGCATCGATCTCCCGTATGGAAGGATTCTCAAGCCGTTTGATAAATTTACAACCCGGGTTCTAATGAAAAGGGCCGGTTCGCCCCGTCAGACCGCCTTCCCCTTTCCGGCGCGGCGAAGGGCAAGCAACAACCCCGCGAACACCAGGCCGCCATAGGCGCCCGAGAAGTCGCCCGGGTCGTCGCCGGTCACGGAGCAGCCGCCGCCGGATTCGGGAGCGGCGGCCGCCGGGGAGGCGATCCCCACCGGGTCGGAGATGACGCCGTTCCGCAAGAGGTCGCGGTCTCCCGTTCCCCCGTCCGTCAGGGACAACGTGACGACGTTCCCGCGGATCTCGGTTCCTTCCAGTTCGCTGAACCCGGCGGAGTCCGCCTGGTACACCTTGCTGCCCTCGGGGAGGTCTTCCGGGAAGGTCAGCTGCACCCGGATGGTCGATCCCGCGGCGAGCCCCTCCACATCGTATTCCACCAGGCCCCACCGAAACTCGTGCCCGGCCGGTTTGCCGTGCTGGTTGATCTCGGGATCGGAGTCCGTCCTTGCGGCCGTCCTTCTCAGGCGGCAGCCGGGATTCCTCGAGACGTCCACCTTGACCTTTTCGCCGTGACGATGCTCCTTGACCGTGGTTTTCCGGTCGTCGTCGGGATAGTCGTCCTCCTCGTCGTCGGAGCCGTCGTCGTCGCGGTCGCCGATCCGGGCGGCCGCTACGGTCGTGAACGACCAGGCGTACTCCTGGGCGAGGGCGTTGCCCGCCGCGTCCTGGATGCCCGTGGTCAAGGTCGCCGTGTACGTGGTGCCCGGAGCAAGGGACGCGGGCGCGAACGTGGCCGTTCCGCCCGCGTACGCCACGGTGCCCGCCACCGCGGCGTTCGCGGCGTCCTTCACCGTGAAAGTGGCCGTTGTGACGGTGGCGGCGTCGAGGGCCTCGCTGAACGTCGCGGTGACCGCCGCCGCGGCCGGGACGCCGTTCGCGTCGCCGGAGGGCGAGGTGCCGGTCACGGCCGGCGGAGCGGTGTCCGCCGCCGTCCCCGTGGTGAACGACCAGGAGCAGACGGATGCCAGGGCGTTGCCCGCAAGGTCCTTCACCCCGGTCGTGAGGGTTGCGGTGTACGTCGTGCCGTAGGCCAGCGGCGCGTTCGGCCGGAACGTGGCGGTTCCGCCGGCGGCGGACACCGCGCCGGCGACCGCCGCCGCGCCGTTTTTCAGCGTGAACGTCGCGCCGGTCACCGTCAGGGGATCGATCGCTTCGCCGAAGCCGGCGGTGACCGAGGCGTTCACCGCGACGCCGGCCGCGTTGTCGGCGGGAGACAGGGCGCCGACCGTGGGAGGCGTCGTGTCCGCCGCGGCCGCCGTGGTGAAGGACCAGGTGCGGTTCCCCGCCATGGAGTTTCCGGCCGCATCCTGGACGCCGGTGGTGACCGTCGCCGTGTAGGCGGTATTGTTGGCCAACGCCGAGGCCGGCCGGAAAGTGGCCGTGGTTCCGGCGGCGTTCAGGGTGACGGTGCCGGGGACGTTGGTCGTCCCTCGGCGAAGATGGAAGTTCGCCGTGGTGATCGTCGATGCCTTCATCGCTTCGCTGAAGGTGGCCGTGACCGACGAGGAGGGGGGAACCGCCGTCGCGTTGTTCACCGGCGCGACGGACGAGACGGTCGGCGCGGCGATGTCGGCCGCCTCGCTGGTCGTGAACGACCAGGAACGGGTCGCCGCCGGGTGGTTCCCCGCGAGGTCCGTGACGGACGCGGTGACCGTCGCCGTGTAGGTCGTGTCGTACGCCAGCGGCGCGGAGGGGGTGAAGGCGGCCGTGGCGCCGCTCACGCTCACGGTCCCGCCGACGCCGTTCACCGTGAAGCCGGACGTCGTCACGGAAGCCGGAAGGATGTTCTCGCTGAACGTGGCGCTGACGGCGGCGTTCGTCGCCACGCCGGTCGCGTTGTTGGCCGGGTTCATGGAGGTGACCGTCGGCGCCGCGGTGTCCGCGGCGGCGGCTGTGGTGAACCTCCAGGTGTAGTTCGACGCCAGGGCGTTTCCGGCGGCGTCCCGGACCCCCGTGGTGACCGTCGCCGTGTAGGCGGTGCTGTTGGCGAGCGCCGCCGACGGCTGGAGCGTGGCCGTGGTCCCCGCGGCGTTCAACGACACCGTCCCGGACACGATGGCGCCGCTTCCGTCGGCCCGGAGGGTGAAGGTCGCGGTGCCGACGTCGGAAACCGCCTCGCTGAAGGTGGCCGTGACCGCCGTCCCCGGGTTGACGTTCGTCGCGCCGTTCGCCGGGGCGGTGGAGCTCATCGCCGGGGGCGTGGTGTCCGCGGGCGCCGCGTGGCACGAGGCGCACCGGGCGGTGAAATAATCGGGTTTGGCGTCCGCGCCCGTCGCCGGGAAAGCCGATGCCACGAACAAAATGGAAAGGAACAGGACGATTCCCGTTTTCCGGAAACGGCTTCGGGTTGGAAGGTCCATGTTTGCAATTCCCCCTTGTATTCCGCTTTTAGGATGCCGTCTGATCCGAAACCCCGGCCGGCATGAACCGTCTTTCGTCGTTGTTGCCGGGGTGGGTGCGATCGATGATCTTGTGATGGTTTAAGGAGGGATTCGCAATAACAATGCCAAGCAATGGAAAAGACGATGGTATTCCTTATCGAGAATCTATTCGCGTTTTATTGACGATAAGTGATTAGAGATAGAGAGGAAATACCGGAACGTTTTCCTCACGGCATGGCGGGGGAGGGGTCCCGGTGATCCAAGTCGACGGGGCAAGAAATACAACATGGAAATTCATGCGATTCCCGAAGACGGTATCGTTACCAACTGCCCCCTCCGCCTCCGCCGCCCCCGCCGCCGGAACTTCCGCCCCCGGAGAAGCCGCTTCCGCCGCTCCTTGGGGAGGAGTACATCGCACCCGACATGGTGGACAAGGCGGAGTCGAGGGAATGGTGGAATACGGCCGGCCGGAACGCGCCGAGACCGCCTTCGGAGGCGTACCATTCCGGGGGTTCCTGGTAGATCCCCTCGAAGGCCTTCGCCCAACGGTCGGAGACGCCCAAGGCGATCGCGTAGGGGAGATACTTCTCGAACAGGTTCTTGTCGTTCATCCGTTCGAGCCGGTCCTTCTCCGCCCGCAGGAGGAACTCCTCGAACCCCTTGATCCTGCCGAGCACCTTAACGCCTTTCAGGGTCTTTACCGGCATGAACGGAGCGAAGAGGAGGACCGCGAGCCCGCACAGCGCCCCGGCGACGGCCGCCCGCGGGCCCAGGAAGCTTCGCCCGAGGGCGCCCGCGACGACCCCCGCGAACAGGGTGAGGAACCCCGCGCCGAGGTACCGCCCCTTCACCTTCGAAGGCGCCGCCGCGAAGCACTTCATCTTTTTCAGTCCTTCGAAAGCGGCGGCCTTCAGCTCGTCGAGGTACTTGTAGAAGGACAGCTTCAGCTCCGACACGTTCACCACGGAACCCCGGCCCTGGAAAATCCGCTCCATCAGCAGCCGTTCGAATGCGGGCAGATCCGCCCCGGGCTCCTTCACCTTCCCGAGCACGTACTCGGTCTTGTCGAAGATCAGGCCCGGCGTCTTCCGTTCCTCGATCGTCAGGTACTTCTTCACGGCGAGGTTCACGACCGAGGCGGTGATGTCCTTCGGGTCGAGCGTTTCATCGATGAGCGCGCCGATTTCCGCGGGCAGCAGCGGGCGGCCGTTCTCGTCGGGCGGGCCGTAGGCGACCACGAGCGGGTCCCCCGTGGAGGGGTCCTTTCCCTTGCGGTACCAGAGGACCGACATGTACCCGAAGGCCAGCAGGGGGAAGGCGAACACCCAGTTGTCGGCGAGGTTGAGGCCGAAGAGGGCCGTTTCCCAACCGGACGGCGGGCGGACGATCCCTTTCTCCCACCCGACGACGATCGTCATGCCCTCGCCTTCCCGGAACGGCCGGGTGGAGGCGAACGCCGCGCCGTTGCGGAGATCCGTGACCTCGCACGCCCGTTCGCGGGAACCCCGGACCCCGGTGTAGCAGAGTGCCCGGGGGGCCAGGGAGCGCCCTTCCGCTGCGACGGCCGCCGTGGCGGAGGCCGACTCGATCGGTACGGGCCAGCCGTTTCCCGTCACGTTCCAGTACAGCTCGTCGTGGTCCGGGAAAAAGAGGACCGCGTTCTCCACCGTGTAGGCGATGACGTAGACTTGGCGACCCCCGACGAACCGGTCCGGGTCGCCGATCCGCACCCTCAAGATCCCCCCGGTCCGGTCCGCACGGTGCTTCCATGCCGCGCCGGAAGCGTCCGTTACCGAGAGGATACGGATCGGGGTCGATGATTCCTTCCCGAATTCGTCGGTGTACCGGAACGGGATGTCCCTGAAGATGCCGTGCCGGGGCCGGCGGAACTCGACCTCGATGGTCTCCGTCACCCGCAGGGAAGCGTCGTCGCGCACCTCGATGGCGGCCTGGAAGGAGCGGATGGTGAAATCCTCCGCCCGCGCGGCCGCCGGAAGGAAGGCGGCGAAAAGGATCAACAGGCCGACGAATGCGGCGCGGGAGCTTCCAGGCGTCCGGACGCCTTTCCGTTCAGGATAACCGGACATCGGTCCGTTCACGCTCCGAGGGGGCGTCGAGCTGGAAGAATTCCACCGGACCGAAACCGAAACTCGGGGCGGCCAGGTTGGCCGGGAAGGTCTCGGTGGCGGTCAAGTAGTCCCGGACCACGGCGTTGTAATACCGGCGGGCGTACTCGATTCCGTTCTCGATCTCCGCGAGGTCTTTCTGCAGTTCGAGGAAGCTCTCGTTCGCCTTGAGGGCGGGGTACCCTTCCGCCACGGCGAACAGGGACGCCAGCCGTTCCTTGAGGGCGGTTTCCTCCTTCCCTTTCCCTCCGGGCCCTTCCGCCCGGATCGCCCTGGCCCGCGCCTCCGTGACGCCGAGGAGGACGGCTTTTTCGTAGCCGGCGTACCCCTTCACGGTC
>JAJZRM010000133.1 GCA_021802685.1 Deltaproteobacteria bacterium
GGTGAATTCGGACTTCGTCGAAGCGAGGCTTTCGACGAACTTCATCGAGAAACTGCGTCCTTGACGGAAAGGAGCTAGGGACATAGGGTGGGCTTCCTCGATTCCATAAAGAAGGTTTTCTCTTCCCAGGAGCAGGACGACCGGACGACGCTGTCCCGGAAGGTCCAGACGGCGCCCAACGATCCCCAGGCCCGGCAGAAGCTCGGCATATTCCTCATGCGGATCGGGGAGGTGGTGGAAGGCCTGGATCAGCTGGCCCGCGCGGCGGTTCTCTACGAGAAGGACGGTTTCGCCGGCAAGGCGATCGCGGTCCTCCGTCAGATGCTCAAGCACGATCCGAGAAACAACGACTTCCAGAAATGGCTCATCCGCCTCCTCGCGGCCGAGGGGCTCTCCGCGGACGCCCAGACCGAGCTGCGGAAGATCGCCGCGGAGGCGGGCCGGTTCACGTCGGACGAGCAGCGGTTGGAATTCTTCCGGCAGATGGCGGAATCCCTCCGGGGAAACCCCTTGCCCCATCTCTACATGGTGGATGTTTACCGCGGGCAGAAGAAGCTGATGGAGGCCGTGAGCGAGATGGGGAAGGCCGCGCCCTCCACGGTGAGCTCCGGGATGTATGGGGAATTCGCTGAACGGCTGCGGGCGATGATCGCCCAGGCCGACAAGGATCCGGCCATCATGGAACCTTGCGGATTCCTGTGGATCAACGTGGGGATGCGGGATGAAGGCATACCGATCCTGGACCGCCTCATCCGGCACGAGGAGGAGCTCGGGCACAAGAGTCGCGCCGCGAAGATGCGCGAGGTCCTCGACGCCGTCCGGGAAGGCTGGAATCCGGCGGAAACGGGCGCCTATTCCTTCAACGAAGTGGCCCTGAAGCGCGCCGAGGCCGCCGCTCCCCCCCCGGCGGAGCCGCCCGCCCAGCCCATGGCGGAAGCCCGGCCGGAGCCTTCTTCACAAGGCGGAAAGGAAGGAGAATACCAGGAGGAAATCGACATCGTCCGGGACGCCTTGGGCAGGCTGCAGGCCAAGGTGCACGAGGAGATCGGCGATACGGACCCCGACGCCCGGTACAACCTCGGGATCGCGTACAAGGAGATGGGATTGCTCGATGAGGCGGTGAAGGAGTTCCGGCTGGCGATGGCCAAGCCCGAACTCCTGGTGGGAGCCTCTTCGATGCTCGCGGACACGCTTGCGGAATTGGGGAACGCCGATGCCGCGACCGCCGTCCTCGACGAGGCGCTCGCGGGGGAGCCGGTTTCCGTCGAGCAGCGGCGCGACCTGCGTTACCACAAGGCCGTTCTCCTGTCGCGCGGCGGCAGGGAAGAGGAGGCGCGGAAGATCTTCGTCTCCCTGTACCAGGAGTCGCCGGGATATCGCGACGTCAAGGCCCGGACGGAGCGGTACCGGCCTTGACCGCGGCGTCTCCGTTGCAAACCCGGTTCCATTTATGGTAGAAGGTACCCCAAGGCGAGCGGGCGTAATTCAGGGGTAGAATGTCAGCTTCCCAAGCTGAACGTCGCCGGTTCGAATCCGGTCGCCCGCTCCATCGATTGTAATCGCCGGGGATTCCGGCGTTCCGATATAATTACTCCATGTCGAAACGATGGGTTTGGCGGTTCGGGGGCGGCTTCCTCGTCGCTCTCCTTGCGTTGGCGGTTTGGCGGTTTTCGCTCGAGATCCCCTCGATCCTGCGCAGGGCCGAGGGGGAACTTGCCGCCGCCGCCGCAAGGGAAGGATTGGAGGTCCGCCACGGCGGGCTGAAGTTCCACCTCCTGCACCTCTACCTTTCGCTCGACGACCTCGAAGTCCGCGACAACGTCGCGAACCTTTTCCTCGCGCGCGCGGGGGCCGTGGAAATTTCCCTGTCGCCGTTGCGCCTGCTGAGGGGTGGAATCCCCGTTTCCCGCATCCGGATCCGGGACTTCCGCGTCGAGGCGGGGGAGCGGAACCGCGCGCTCTACGAACGGCTGACCTCCGAAAAGGGGGAATCCGCCGGCACGCTTCCCGAAATCCTCTTCGTCGACGGTTCGGTGCTCTTGGGCCCGTTGGGGCCGGTCCGCCGGCTTGAGGCGGCCGTCCGTGAATTGCGCATCCGGGAAGGGCGTTTTCTCGGCACGCGGATCGGCATATCCGTCGTCCGGGCAGCGGGGGAAATCGCGGATCCGGAAGGGGAGATCGCCGCATGGCCCTACCCGTCATTCGAGGCGGAACTCGCGTATAAAGAAGGGATTCTCAGGGTCCGCAGCGCGCGGGCGCGGGGAGACGCATCCGCAGTGCGGCTCTCCGGCCTCCTCGACATGGAAAAGCGGCTCGTCGAGGGGAAGGCGTCCGGCGAGGTGGATCTCGCGAAGTGGATCGGCGGCGGATTTCCCGGCGCGGATTTCGTCCGCCACGCGATCCAAGGCGGGAAATTGGAGTTTTCCGCTTCCGTGGACGGTCCCTGGAACAACCCGGCGGGCTCGGCGAAGTTCCGTCTTCGGGAGGGGGACTTTCACGGGACTTCCGCCGACGAAGGTGAAGTAGAACTGTCGATCGCCGGCCGTGTGGTCCGCCTGGATCGCGTCCGGGCGAAGGTCATGGGCGGCGTCTTCGCCGCCTCCGGCCGCTACGATATCGATTCGGCCACGGCGGAAGGGAAGGCGGTTTTCAGCCGCTTCGCCCTCGCCTCCGTTCCGTGGAAGGCGTTCGGCGTCCCGTTCCGGTTCGCGGGGGCGGCGGACCTTGACGTGGGGTTTTCCGGAACGCCGGGCCGCTTGCGGGGGAACGCGACGTTGTCCCTCCCCCGCGGAATCGAACGGCTCGCCGACGGGAAGCAGGGCGGATTCAGGATCCAGCTGCCCCTTTCGGTGAACGCGGCCGCCGAGACGTCCGGCATGGAGGCCGTGCGCCTGGAAACGGTCCGCCTGCAGGCCGGCAGGGCGGAGATCCGCGGGGCGGGAGAGTTCTCCATTGCCGAGCGCACCGTCCGGCTCCGCGGAACCGCGAACGTTCCTCCAGGGAAGGCGGGCGAGTACGGCCTGGATTCCCCCGTTTCCTGGAAGAGCATCGCGGGGGAATGGGACGTATCCGGGCCCGCGAATCGCCCACGCACGAGGGTTTCCCTTTCGACCTCCGGTTTGACGGCGTGGTCCCTTCCCCCCGTTCCCCTCACGGTGAAGGTCGACGGCGTTCCGGCGGAAGCGATCCATTTCGTGGCGGACGTTCCGGCGGACTCCTTCAATGTTACCGCCGTGGGGACGCTCACGGCTCCAACGGACCCGGCGGGGTATCGCGCGGGGGTATCGATCGCCGCGCGGGAGATCGACCTTTCGAAGGGCGGAAAGTGGGTTCGCGCCGTTCTCTCCTCCCTGGGGAAGGACCCCGCATCGTTCCCTGAATACCTGGACGATATGACCGGCATGGGAGACGCCGATGCGCGGATCGGCCTGGTGCCCGGAACGATCGACATCGCCGGCTCGTTCCGGTCCCCCGAAATGGTCGTCCGCGGGATCCCGCTGGGAACCGTGAAGGCGGAGGCGGAATACGGGGGGACGGCCGCGGAGACGCGTTGGAAGGGGCATGGCGAGGCGGGGTTCGGCGACGGCGTCGTCCGCGTCAGGGCGGGCAAGGCCCCCCGCGAAGGAATGGAGGTGTCGGCGGATCTCTCCGGCCTGAACGTCTCCCAGGCCTATTCCCTGATGAAGCGGCCCAACCCTTCGGGCGTGCAGGGATCCGTCACCGCCAGGATCGAGGCGCGGGAAGGCCCGCAAGGGTGGGAACTTCCACGGGTGTCGGCGGAGTCGGAAGCGCTCTCCATCGGCGCCGTGCGGATCTCCGGGGTCAAAACGGATGGGACCCTGGGGCCTTCCTCCGGGAAATTCTCCATCGAAGCGGCTTCTCCGCGCGGAACCCTTTCCGGGGAAGTCCAGAGGGGAGGCGGATGGCCGGCGAAGATTTCCCTTTCCGCCCCCGCGCTGCCGACGGCATTCCTGCTGGCGGCGGCGGGCCGCGGGAAGGATCCGTCGGACGGCCTGTGGTCGGTGGATGCGGGAGGCGTCGTTCGCCTGGGGGACCTGGCCGAAGGGAAACCGGTCACCCCGGAGACGTTCCCCGCCCTCTACGGGTCGGTACATGCGAAGGATCCGGCCGCGGGGGGAATGCGCTTCCGCGAACTCCGGACCTCGGCGAACCGGCATGGGGATCTTCTCGCCGGGGAACTGGTCACCGCCGGCCCGGAATCGCGCCTCTCCTGGGAACTCTCCCTCAGGGAGCCGTTCGGGTTCCGCGTGGAAGGCCCGTTTTCCGTCGGCGAAGCGGCCGACGGCGCTCCGGCGGACGACGAGCGCCGATTCTCGCTCCGCGGCCGCGTCCGGATCGCCGGCGCCCTGCGCGCGGTCGATCGGACCGCGGGGACGATCCGGATCGATGGGATCACTTTCCGGGAAAGCGGTTGGGAGCTGTCCGGGAAGGACCTTGTCGCCGAGATGAGCCCCGAGGGAATCCGCTGGGAGGGGGGGACATTGTTCGCCGCGGGAGCCCCCGTGCGGATCTCCGGGAAAGCGTCGTGGCGGGGAGAACTGGATGTGCGCGTGGACGGGAAGCTCCCCGCGGGGCTGGTGCGGCTCGCCGTTCCCGGCGTCTTCGACCGCCTCGACGGGGTCATGACGATCGAGGCGCGCATTACGGGGAACCGGGCCGATCCGACGATCGTGGGGACGGGCCGCCTGGAAGGCGGGACGCTCTCGTTCCTGGGATACGCCCAGCAGTTCGACGGGCTGCGGGCCGACGCGGTCCTCAGCAGGGAAAAAATCGTCTTCGAACATTTCGAGGGGAGAAGCGGCGGCGGGTACATCGACGGCTGGGGGGAGGTGCCTCTCCAGATGGACGCGGGGCAACGCATGTTCTTCTCGGTGGATTTCTTCGACATGCGGTATCCGTACCCGGAGGATTTCCGGCCCGTCGTCCAGGGGCACGCGGAGCTGTTCGGTCCCGTCGACGACCTGCTGGTGACGGGGGATGTCGAGGTGCAATCCGCGCGCTACACCCGGACCATGTACCCCGAAAGGGGGCTTCTCGATTTCAGCCGCAGGCTGTCGGACGTCGCCGCGCGGAGGGAAAAATCCGATTTCCGCGTTCGGCTGGACATCAACGTCATTGCGGACCGGACGATCCGGATCAAGAACAACCTGGCGGACGCGAGCGCCAGCGGCGAGTTCAAGGTCCAGGGGGACAGCGGGAAGGTGATCATCCTCGGTTCCTTCGACGTGTACGAGGGGTACGCGGAGTTCTACGGGAACCGGTACGAACTGAAGCGGGTCACCGTGGACTTCCAGGATCCGCGCCGGAACAATCCCCGCCTGGAGGCGCGGGCCGAGACCAAAAAGGGGAGCTACAACGTGGCCGTGCTCGTCTCGGGCACCCTGGAAAAACCCGAGGTGGATTTCTCGTCCGATCCGCCGTTGGGCCGCACGGACATCGTGAGCCTCCTGTCGTTCGGCGTAACGACGCAAAGCCTCGCTTCCCCGGGGG
The DNA here is from genome assembly GCA_021802685.1 of Deltaproteobacteria bacterium. Taxonomy (GTDB): domain Bacteria; phylum Desulfobacterota; class Deferrimicrobia; order Deferrimicrobiales; family Deferrimicrobiaceae; genus UBA2219. The sequence continues at coordinate 5,512 of JAJZRM010000133.1, forward strand.
GGCGCCCCGTGAGCGCCCCCGGGACGATGGGAGGTGCGGCCATCGCGATCGGCAGCTTCGCGGGAGGGGTGGACGAGAAGATCCGCGGCGCGGTGGGACTCGACAAATTTTCCATCGAGACCGGCTTCTCCCAGACCACCCAGTCGTTCGAGCCGAGGTTCGTCGTGCGGAAATCGTTCGAGGACCGGATCTCCGTGTCCATGTCGACAAGCGTGGGGACCTCCTCCGAGACCTCCGCTTCCGGGGAGATCCGTCTTCTCGAAAACATGTACCTGCAGGGGGGTTGGCAAAGCAGCACCAGCTCGACCCCGGGGCAGATCAGCGGAGACCTGAAGTGGCGCTATCGGTTCCAATCCCTCAAGGACCTGATCAATGGCAGGGATTAGCCGGTTCGCGGTACTGGTTCTCGCGGCATGGTCGGTGCTTCCGTCCGCCGCCTTCCCGCAGGAACCGGTCGTGTCCTCCGTTTCTTTCCAGGCGGCGTCTCCCTACCAGCTCACGTTCGAGGAGCTCTACGGTCTCGTCACGTTGCGGCCCGGGGAGCCGCTTTCCGCGGCGGCCGTCCGGGAATCCATCCGGCGACTCCACACCAAGTCCGTCTTCCGCGAAGTGACGGCGTACGTCCGCCGGGACGGCGGAAAGGCGGACGTGGTGTTTTTTCTGCGGCCGCTACCCTTGGTCACCTCGATCGATGTGACCGGCCGGAAGGCCTTGCCGGCGGCGCAGATCGTCGCCGCCTCGCGGATCCGGCGGGGGACGGTGCTCCTGGAAAAGGATCTGGCGGAAGCCCGGAACGCGGTGGAATCGTTCCTTGCCCGAAAAGGGTTCACGGAGGGGAAGGCGGTCATCGAGGTGTCCTGCAGCGTCGTGAACGGCTCGGGAAAGGTCGGGATCGCCGTGGCGGAAGGTTCCCCCGCGGTGGTGAAGAGTCTCGCCGCCCCCGGCGTCACCGTATTTTCCATGGAGCGCCTCGTGGAGATCGTCGGGGCGAAGGCCGGGAAGCCGTTCGATTTCAAGCGGTGGGAAGGCGGCATTACGCGCCTCCGGACGGAATACCGGAAGGCGGGATACCTGACCGTCCACGTCGATGAAACCACCCCATCATGCGAAACCGGAGGCGGCCTGTGTCCCCGCGTGGCGGTGGAGGAGGGGAAACAATTCGACGTCCGCTGGGAAGGCCTCAAGCGGTTCACCCCCGAAAGGCTCTCGAAGGCGGCCGGCCTGTACGAAGGCGAGGAGACCACCGGGGGAGCCCTGGTGTACGACTTGAGGGAAAGGATCCTTTCCTTCTACCGGGGGGAGGGGTACCTGCAGGCGCAGGTGAGCGTCGTCATCGGGGAGGCGACCGGGGAGGAAAGCGTTCCTTTGACCGTGAGGGTCCGGGAGGGCTTGGCGGGATACATCAAGGAGATCCGGTTCGAGGGGAACCGCGGGATCCCCGGGAAAACGCTCCTGCGGCGGATGAACACCCGGAAGCGGGGAACGTTCCACTGGCTCACCGGGTCGGGGAAGTACGACGACGAGGAGTGGAACCAGGATCTGAAAGCCGTCATCGGATATTACCAAGCGGAAGGGTACGTCCGGATGAAAGTCGCCGGCGTGGACAACCAGTGGGACGGGAGCGGGGGGATCACGAAGGTCGTCCGTATCGACGAAGGGTCGAGGTACCGGCTCCGGGAGATCCGATTCGAAGGAAACGACCACTTCCTGCGGGAGGAGTTCCTCGCCTCGATGCGGAACCATGAGGGACGGTTCGTCGATTATATCGGCCTGGAACGCGACCAGGAAACCGTCTTGGCGAAATACGCCAACGCGGGGTTCCTGGACGCGACCGTCGAGGGGAATCTCGAGTTCGACGAGGGGTCGGAAACCGTCGCCGCACGGTTCCGGATCGTGGAGGGACCGCGGTACCGGCTCGGATCGTTGGCCGTCCAGGGGAATCTCCTGACCCGTGCCACGGTGATCCTTCGGGAGAACCCGATCTCCCCCGGCGGGTACGCGGGCGAGGAGGACCTGCTCAAGTTTCAGCAGGCGGTGTAC
>JAJZRM010000134.1 GCA_021802685.1 Deltaproteobacteria bacterium
CCGGGTTTCGTCCCCCACCGGGATCTCATCGTCTGGGATAGGAAGGGTCGGGCCGATATCGGTTAAACATTTCCTCGCTTGTTCCGGTTTACGAAGGTCACTCGCGTCCGGGCGTTTGAAGAAACGTCCCTGATGGTTCGGTTTACATCTCTCGCATTGATACTCGATGGCCCACATCCGGTGTTTGGGGGGACCGGATAGCGGTTTTGAAGGGTACGGGAAGACAACCTTGCACTGCCGGCAGGTCGTCTTGTTCCCCCTTGAGTTGCCTTGTACGAAAACGGGTTGACCGCAATCCCGGCAATCTTCCGGATCCGTCGGTGTCGGCTGGCGCCCGCACTCGTTCATCTGCCCGCACGCACTGCACGATATTACGTGGTGCGGATGACGAACGGCTTCCGCAAGGAGGTGGCCGGGGAAAAGATCGTTCTCCGTTCCACAATGGGGACAGGGCTGGGTTTTTACCCAGAGAAAATATTTGACGGGTGCCGGTTTGCCGCATTCATTGCAGATGGTGGAATAAAATTTCCCGACTTCTTTTTCAACATCCGCAGTGACCGCTTGGGCGGCTTCGGCGAAGGCATCGAGATCTAGAGGAGCGAGCGATTGTCTGACGGTCCAGAAGGACATTGGATTTATGTCTGTCCCCACGACGTTGAATCCCAGGCGGTTGGCTTCGAAGATTGTTGTTCCGCCTCCCATGAAGGGGTCGGCGATGACTCCCTTTAGATCGTGCGCCCGCCAATAGGCCGATTCGAGAGGCTCATTACCATTGAATTCCGCCAAGAGCAGGGTCCGAAAAACGGTACCTGGCCGGCGGGCGAACCACTTGTGGATTCCTATGATGGGACGATAATTCTGCTGGATCTGCTTTTCGCGTTGGGCCAATACAGCCGTGAACGCGGCGTCGAAATTCGTTTCCAGGCGGGGTTTATCGCACATTCGGCTTATCTGTTCTCCCAGGGAGGTGACAACATTCCCTCATGGGTAAGTATATGGCGCCGTGCGTTTCCCTGTCTAATACGCAATCCCCGTGCCGTCCCGATAGCGCCCGACACCATTTGACAGCAAGGGCCGCCCCGGGCACGAAATCCCCCCTACGTCCGACAGATCGAGAGGTCTCCCGTGGAGCGGCAGGGTCCCGAGGAGCGGCGTCTGTTTCGAAGTGGAGCCAGGAGGGCGAGAACGAGAAACAGCGCAGGCGACGAGACCAGGGAAGGTCGAGGAGCCGTAGCTCCGAGGGACGCCTGCCGCGGAACAGGAGACCGCTTGCAGTGTCGGACCCAGGGGAGTGTCCCGTGCGAGGGCAGCGGCCCTTGCGGCACAGCGGTGTCGGGCGCTCACCGGACCGGCAGCAGGTAGATGAGCTTGTCGTCCCCTTCGTCGTAGTAGTCGGGCAGCGTGGCGGCGAGCGTGGCCCCGATCCGGTCGTAGAACCGGCGCGTGTCGCCGTAGCTCTCCTGCGAAGACGTCTCGATGACCAGCAGCTTTCCTCCTTGGCGGCGCACCTCCTCCACCACGAACCCCGCGATCGCCCGGCCGTACCCTTTCCCCATGCGGTCCGCCCGCGTGGCGATCCAGTACAGGTCGAACGTGTGCTTCGTCATCGGATTCTTCCCGAAGCAGGCGTATGCCGCCACCGTGCCGTCGTCCTCCGCCAGGACGAAGGGATGGTAGTCGTCCTGGTTCTTCTGGGTCAGGGCGATGTCCACCAGCTCCATCGCCACGTCCACCTCGTGGGGCTTGAAGGCCCGCGTTCCGGCGATCAACTCGCGGATCGTCTCACGGTCCCCGGGTTCGATGGGCCGGATGCGGGTCATCGGGCGCCCAGCGCCACGCCCAGCCGCAGGATCTCGCGGAGGAGCTCCGGGTAGGGAATGCCGGCGGCGCGCGCGGCCCGCGCCATCCCCGCGTCCGGAGAGATGTCGGGGTTGGGATTCACTTCGAGGACGAACAGCTCCCCCCGGTCGTTCATCCGGAAGTCGACCCGGGCGTACCCGGCGAGCCGGAAGATCCGCGCGCAGTCCATGGTGATGGCCGACAGCCGGCCGATCAGCTCGGGCGGCGCCTCCGCCGGGCACACGGGCGTGATCTCCGCGTAGGAGGGGTGGGTCGAGTCCCACTTCGACTCGTAGGTGCACAATCGCCATCGCGGGTTCCGGTAAACCAGCTCCGCCGGAGGAAGCGACCGGTGGGGATCCGCCGCCGTGCCGTTCCCCAGCACGCCGACGTTGAACTCCCTGCCGCCGACGAATTCCTCCGCCAGGGCGTCCTGCCGGAACCCTTCCTTCAGCCATTTCACCTGGCGGCGCAGCCCCGCCAGGTCGTGGACGAAGCTGTCCTCGGTGATCCCCGCGGAGCCGTCTTCGTTCGCGGGCTTGACGAGCAGCGGGTATGGGATGTCCGGGTCCTCCGCGGGAACGGCGGGGTAAAGGCGAAAGGGAGGGGTGGGGATGCCGTTGGCGGCGAGCAGCTGCTTGGTGAGCGACTTGCTGTTGCAGATCCCCAGCGTGAGCGGCCCGTTGCCCGTGTAGGGCAGGCGGAGCAGCTCGAGGAGGGCGCAGGCATGCAGTTCCTTCTCCGGCGAGAGGAACGGGCACTCGCTCAGGTTGAAGACCGCGTCCGCCCTCATGGCGATGAGCGTCGAAACCAGGCCCCCCGCGTCCTTCCCGAAGGCTTGCGGCCAGGCATCGTGCCCGCAGGACCGGAGCGCCTCGGCCACCATGCGGGCGTTGACCGCCAGGTCCATGTCCTCGCGGATCTCCTCCTTGACCTCCTTGATCGCCTCGAACACCGAGGTGTAGAGGACGGCCACGCGAAGAGGCTTCCCTGCGGCGGGATTCACGCCTGGGCCATCCCGAGCCGGATCAGTGCGTGCGAGAGGATCTCGCCGATCAGGGAGAGGTACGGCATGCCCATCCGCTCCGTCATGATCGGCAGGTCGCCGTACCCGGGGGAGAGGCCGGGAAGCGGGTTGCATTCGATGAACTGGGGGATCCCCCCGGCATCCAGCCGGAAATCGATCCGCGAGAAGTCGCGGCATCCGAGGGCCCGGTAGATCCCAAGGGCGCACCGCTCGATCTCCGCGAGAGTCGCCTTGGGAAGCGCGGGCGGCACCCGGTAGGACACCTGGTTCTCCCAGTCCCGCTTGACCTCGAGCGAGTAGACGAACTCCCCCCGGGGCACCGTCTTCGGGACGATCTCCATCATCCCGGCCACGCGCGGCGGGTCGTTCCCCAGCACGCCCACCGTGACCTCCGCGCCCGGGGCGAACGCCTCGACCAGCGCCTCCTGCCGATAGGTTTCGGTGACGAAGCGGACCATCTCCCTGGCCTGTTCGAAGGAGGCGGCGCGGGAAGAGAGGCGGACCCCCTTGCTCGATCCCTCGAAGGCGGGCTTCACGATGACGGGAAAGGGCAGCGGCGGTTCCCCGAACTCGGCGGCCGAACGATACGTGCGGAACTCGGGAGTGGGGAACCCCTCGTACGACACCAGTTTCTTGGCAACGGGCTTGTCGAGCGTGACGGACAGGGTCAGGGGATCGGAGCCGACGTACGGCAGGCCGAGCATTTCCAGCACCGCCGGCACGTGGGCCTCCCGGCAGCGGCCGCCCTCCCCCTCCGCGATGTTGAAGACGATGTCGGGCCGGGAATCCCGAAGGGCGTCCACGAACCCGGCGCCGGCGGGAATCCGGCGGACGTCGTGCCCCAACAGGGAGAGGGCGCCGCAGATGTGGCCCACGGTCGCTTCCGAGTCGTACTCCTCGAACGCGTCCTCGGGCAGGTGATCGGGGGGATCGGCCGGTTTTACGTTGTAGGCGAGGCCGACTCGCACCGGCGCTTTCTCCTGGCCATCCGTTCGTTTCCCGCGGGGGTGAGCGCCCGGAGCTCCCCCGTCAGGAGGCGGTAGACGTCGTTGCGCGGCGGCGGAAGGGCCGTCCCGGGCCGGGCCGACGGGCGGCCGTCGTCCCGCGACTCTTCGTAGCTGACGATGATCCCCTCGTAGTTCCGCAGGACCGTGCGCTCCTCGCCCATCGAAAGGATGTAGTTCGGCATCAGCGGGATCTTCCCTCCGCCGCCGGGAACGTCCACCACGTACGATGGGATGGCCAGCCCCGAGGTGTGCCCCCGGAGGGCCTCCATGATCTCGATCCCCTTCGTCAGGCGGGTGCGGAAATGTTCCAGCCCGCGGACCATGTCGCACTGGAACAGGTAGTAGGGCCGGACCTTGGCCTTGAGCAGCTCCGTGTTCAGCTTCCGGATGATCTCGGCGTGGTCGTTGATCCCCTTGAGCAGGACGGTCTGGTTGTTCACCGGGATGCCGCACCGCAGCAGCCGGTCGCACGCGTGCCGCGCCTCCGCGGTGACCTCCCGGGGGTGGTTGAACTGGGTGTTCAGCCAGATCGGCCCGTACTTTTCCAGCACGGCGCACAGCTCGTCGTCGATCCGCATCGGAAGGACCACGGGGACGCGGGTGCCGATCCGGATGATCTCGACATGGGGGATTTTCCGGAGGTTCTTCAGGATGTATTCGAGGCGGCCGGTCGGCAGCGTCAGCGGGTCGCCGCCGGAGATGATGACGTCGCGGATCTCCTCGTGGCGCTTCACGTAGGCGAACATCTTCGACAGTTCGAACTCGGTTTTCGCCGCCTCGCCCAGGGTCCAGATCCGCTTCCGGGTGCAGTGCCGGCAGTACATGGAGCAGAAATTGGTCACCACCATCAGGCAACGGTCCGGGTACCGGTGGGTGAGCCCCGGGACCGGCATGTCCTTTTCCTCCTCCAACGGGTCGTCTTCGCCGCCTTCGACGCCGAAGTACTCCTCGGCGGAAGGGATCGCCTGGCGGGCGATCGGATCGTCGGGGTCGTCGAACCGCATGAGGGAGAGATAGTAGGGGGTGATGCCCATGCGGTAGAGGTCGGTCACGCGGGAGAGGAGGCGGGTCTCCTCCCCGGAGAAGCCGCACAGCCCCGCGATGTCTTCGACGGAGGTGATCCGGTGGGACAGCTGCCAGCGGTAGTCATTCCACTGCTCGCTCGTGACCTGCGGCCAGGGCAGGCCGGCCGGCGTCGTTCCCCCTTTCGGGCGCCTCAGCGGTACGGCGTCGTCACCGGGATGGGTCTCCATGGTCCTCCTCGTTTCCCCCCGCGTCCGGGTAGGATGGCCGTGGGCCGCATGGCCCAGGCGTTATCGCCCGCTCGTGCGCACCCAGAGAAAATCGACGAGCGTCTTTCCCTTGTTCGAGAACGCGAACTCCTGCTCCCCCGCGAAGTAGAGGCTTTCCCCCTTGCGCGCAACGTAGGACACCTGCCCGAGCTGCAGGCCCAGGCGTCCGGCCAGGACGTGGATGTAGTTCTCCCCCTCCTGGGCCGGCTCGGGAGGCGTCTGCTTTCCCGGGGAGATCGTGGCGCGGTACGCGACGATGGAGCGGTAGCGGCTCTTGGGCAGGAGCGTGTCGAACGTCTTGTATCCCGTGACCTCGGAAGGGAGCGCGTCGGTTTTCCGGAAGAGCACTTTTTCCTCGTCCACGTCGGCGAAGAAGGACGAGGGCGTCTCGTTCAGGGCGGAGAGGATTTCGAAGAGGTTCGCGACGGAGGGGGAGGTGAGGTTGCGCTCCACCTGGGAGATGGCCCCCTTGGTGAGGCCCGCGCGCTCGGCCAGGTCGGCCTGCGCCAGCCCGTTGATCTGGCGGAGATGCTTGATCCTTGCTCCGATATCGATCACGGGTCTGTTTGTTAAACCCTCCGTTTAGTAAAACTATCCAAATTTTAAAAATATCGTTTCGGCCTGTCAAGCACAAAATGCCGAATCGCCTTAACTTTTTTAATGCTCGATGCATTCGCGCTGACCATGGAGGACCGGTTCACTATACCCGAAAAATGCCGCCCTACGCGGTTCCGCGCGGCCGGGGGCGGCCCACGTCGCCGATATCCGGAGGAATGCCTCCGCGGCCACGGGATCGAAATGCAGGCCGGCGTTTTCCCGGACGTGCCCGATGACCTTTTCCCGCGGCCACCCCGGGCGGTACGGGCGGTCGGAGGACAGCGCATCGACCACGTCCGCCACGGCGACGATGCGCGCATGCAGGGAGATGGCCTCCCCGGCCAGGCCCGACGGGTACCCTTTCCCGTCGAACCGTTCATGGTGCTGGGACACGATGGGGATGATCTTCTCGAGGTTCGGGATCGGGCCGAGGATCTCCGCTCCCGCGGAAGGATGCCTCCGGATCAGCACGAACTCCTCGTCAGACAACCGTCCCGGCTTGTCGAGGATCGACGAAGGGATGCCGAGCTTGCCGATGTCGTGGAGAAGTCCCCCGCGGTGCAGCAGGTCGATTTCCTGCGGGGGCAGTCCGAGGTCCCGGCCGATCTCCATGGCCAGCTCGGTCACCCTCTGGGAGTGCCCCGCCGTCCAGGGGGAGTTGGTGTCCACGGCGCGGGAGAGGGCCTGGAGGGTTCCCAGATCGTTTTCGGTGAGCTCTTCGAGGAGGCGGGCCCGGCTCAGCGCGATGGCGGCCTGGTCGGCGATCTGGCGGAGGCGGATCGGGATTTCGCGGGTGAGGTCCGGCGGATTCCGGTAACCGAGGATCAATACCCCCAGCAGATCCCCCCTGGAAACGAGGGGGGAGAGCAAGAGCGACGCCGGGGGCGGGCCGGGCCATTGCGGGAGGAAATGGTCGAATTCCCCTCCCGGCGCCGCGATCGCGCTCGTATCCAGGGATTTCAGACGGTCGATCTCGTCCGCACGGAGGGGGAGGGCGGCCCCGCAGGCCGGCGATGGATCCGCGGTCAACTCTTTGCGGAGGAAAGCGATCCCGGCGGACTCTCTGCCGTCCTTTTCAAGGAGGCACAGCCTGGCGGAGTCGCAGGGGACGACGGAGTGAACGTTGTCCAGCAGGGCCCGGACGATCTTTTCCCGGACCGTTTCCCCCAGGATCGTCTGGACGATCCTGCCCATTTCGGCCTGGATCCGGAACTCCTTGCCCAGATGGTCCGCCATGGTGTTGAAAGACCGGGCAAGCTCCTCGAACTCGTCCCCGCTGGCGATCTCGACGCGGCTGTCGAAATCCCCCCCGCTGATGCGCCGGGTTCCCTCTTTCAGCACGGCGAGGGGGGCGATGTTTCTGCGGATCTGCACATGGGCGAACAGGCCGGCGGCGAGCACGACGAGCGCGATGGCGAGGAAAAGGATCCGCGTGAACCGGTTCGCCACGGCGAACGCTTCCGATCGGGGTTGGGTGACCGCCACGGTCCAGTCGTCGGAGAAGAAGGCCGGTTTCAGGAAGACCGCGGCGTGATCGACCAGCAGTGTCTCCGGCCCCCGCCCCCACTCGAAGTGACCGGCCGCTCCCTTGCGCCTCTCTTGCGCAATGCGCTCGACCAGTCCGGGAGGCAGGGGACGGGTCTGGAAGAGGGGGGTCCCGGCGGGAGACAGGACGGCGATCTCGGACGCCGGAGGGGCCGCGTCCCGCACCCGGTCCCAGAGGTAGTCGAGGTTCACCTCGGTGGAAGGTAGTTCCCGTTACGGCGGGATCCC